>JAOXSF010000008.1 GCA_025800125.1 Marinobacterium sp. | reverse complement strand
GTGGCGTTAAAGAGATGGGCATGAAGCGCCCCGAACTGATGAACTACTCTACCGAAGAATTTATCAGTATTTGTGATGGCTCTTATTTCACCGATGAAAACGATCCGATGGTGATTTACAACCATGTGAAGCTGCTCGGTGCGTTCTGGATGTCTGCCCTTGCCAGGCAGTATCCGGAGGTGAGATTTATCACAATGAGCCCGGGACTGACCGCAGGGACTCAGGGGGCCGAAACCCTGCCGGTATTCCAGCGGTTATTTATGAAAACCATGATGCGGATGATGGTGGTATTTGGCAAAGCCCATAAAGCGGATACCGGCGCCCGCCGCTATCTGGAAGCGCTGTACAACCAAAGCTTGGAAAGCGGTGTGTTCTATGCCAGTAAAAAAGGACTCAGTGGGGATATCGATGAACAGCGCCGGGTATTTCCTGAACTGGATATTGAAAGCTACCAGTTAAACGCTCAACAGGCACTGCACCGGTTTATCTGATTGTCTCTTATTAACCCGGCAATTAAACACATCTGTCACACTGCATAAGCAATGGCCGGGTGACTAAAGTACTTCTTCACTCGGTCCGGTAGTTGTTGCAAGCGGCGCATATGTGACACCACCCTACTTTTAAGGATATCCTGGCTGCGAGGCGACGCTCCCGTGTGAACATTGGCCTTCAAATCACAGTTCAGGTATTCGTCCGGATTCAGTTCCGGTGAGTAAGGCGGCAAGTAGAACACCTCAATGGCAGTTCTGATTGATTCCTTGTTCAACCAGGCCCGTACCAGCTTCGCGTGGTGAACCCGCAGGTTATCCAGGATTAGAAACACCTTGCGTGTGGCCGTCTTGATAAGGCGCTTCATGAACCGAATCAGAACCTTAGCGTTCATAGAACCCTCATACACCATAAATCGGACCATACCTTGATTCGAAATGGCCGAAATCATATTCACCGAGCAACGCCTGGCCGCCATCACCTGCACTGGGGTCTTGCCTCTGGGCGCATAACTGCGCCCATGCTGAGTATCACTGCGCAGACCCGTTTCATCTCCCCAGCAAATCTCTGCCCCCTCCGTTTTGGCACGTGCTTTGATCGCCGGATACTCCTCTTCCAACCAATGTTTTACCCGGGTTGGGCTCTGTTCATAGGCGCGCTTCAGCGGTTTCTGCGGTGTGAAACCCCAGCGTTTGAGATACTCGCCAACGGTTCTGATTGGCATCTGAATACCCCAAAGCTGCTTGATCAGTTGTTGAACTGCTCGCCGGGTCCAAAGGGCAAAGTTCAATTTGTGCTGATCTGGCATCTTATCGCTGATCTCTTGAATCACTCGCTGCTCCTGGGCTCCGCTGAGCTGACGCCACTCGCCAATACGACGCCCTCGCTTGCGGGCCTTTATGGCGGTCTGTCCTTCCGCCTCATAGGCCCTACACCAACGACCCACCGTATCCGGATGGACATCCAGCAATTCACCGATCTTCTTGAAGGTCAGTTCCTTTTCCCGGAGCCTTACCGCCTTGCGCCTCAGCAGCTCTTGCTCACTGGGCTTCAGTTTGCGCGCATCTTCTTTTTTCATGTCTGGATTATAACAGATCTATTAGATTGCCGGATTAATAATTAGCGGTAGCTTCCCCGGTAATCCTCCCATTTTTAACTGATGCTAAAAGTAGAAGTTAAGCCGCCCTCAGTGGCGGCTTGCCGCCATTGGCTTTATGGGGGCGCTCATGATTGTAAAACCAGAGCCACTGCGTTGCATAGTTCTGTACTTCCTCCAATGTCTCGAACAGATGCTTACTGACCCAGCTGTACCTGATCGTGCGGTTATGCCGTTCAATGTAAGCGTTCTGTTGAGGCTTACCTGGTTGAATATATTCAATCCGAATATCCCGCTTCTTAGCCCAGTTGGTGAACTCGTGACTGATAAACTCAGGGCCATTATCACAGCGAAGGACCGCTGGTTTGCCTCGCCACTCGATCAACTGATTCAGCGTTCTGATGACTCGCATAGCGGGAAGCGAGAAGCCCGCTTCAATCGCTAAGCCTTCCCGTCGATAATCATCAATCACGTTAAACAGACGGTAGTTACGACCGTCCGAAAGCTGATCGTGCATGAAGTCCATTGACCAGACCTGGTTTTGGCGTAGCGGCTGCTTTAGAGGCTCAGGCTTATGTCGATTTAACCGTCGACGTGGCCGTATTCTGAGATTAAGCGACAACTCGCAGTAGATTCGGTAAACCCGCTTATGATTCCAGTGAAAACCTTTCACGTTACGCAGGTAATCAAAGCACATACCAAAGCCCCAGTCAGACTCGTTATTGGTCAGTTGGAGCAGCCAGTCGGCAATTTCCGCGTTTTCAGAGTCCAGCTTGGGCTGATAACGATAACAGCTTTCACTGATACCAAAGGCTGCGCATGCTAGCCTGATACTGGTTCCTTGTGTGGCAACGGCCTGTTGCGCCATCTCCTTGCGCTGAGACGGCTTTACCACTTTTTTTGTAAAGCCTCCTGGACGATCTCGGCCTTAAGGCGCTCTTCAGCATACATCTTCTTCAGCCGACGATTTTCTTCTTCAAGCTCCTTCATACGGGCCATTAATGAAGCGTCCATACCGCCATACCTGGCTCGCCATTTATAGAATGTCGCTGAACTCATGCCGTGTTCACGGCACAGTTCAGGCACTGGTGTGCCTGCTTCGGCTTGCTTCAAGATCGCCATGATCTGGCTGTCGGTGTAACGTGATTTTTTCATGCAGAATCTCCTGCGTATAGATTACGAGAAAACTCTACTTTTGAGCACCGTTATTTTTCGGGGGGATTACCAATTCTCGTCACCTTAAGCGAACGATTTAATGTATAAAATATACCTTGCGTCGACTGAGATGCACTGCTACGGTTATTAACAAACACTAATACTAACTTACTGATTCTAAAGATCATTCCACTACGTAATTTACGTTTAAGATGGAAATTTTCACAAAATTTATCTTTAAGTTGGAATCCTTTTTTTCCAACTTTGGAAGCGAATCGCTAGATCCCCCGCCATTCCTGAAAAGTTCAGTTTACGAAAAGTTTGGAATTCACAGATTTCAGTTCAGCAACTCAGGGGACAAACAGCCATCCTGGATAGCACTGATATAGAAATGAAATGCCTTACAGGCTGCTTCGATCGCCTGCTCGG
>JAOXSF010000176.1 GCA_025800125.1 Marinobacterium sp. | reverse complement strand
TTGATCATATTTATATTTTTGCTCTTTCTGTTCGTCGGTGCATCATCGTAGACTCCACTTGCACGCGCCCTTGAATCATGGCGTTCAAGGCGCTCCGACCTCGCCCCCAGCAGACTGCACTGGCCATAATGGGGCACAGTCAGTTTCCCGGCCTTGGTGGCTCGGGCACTGGGGCAGCAACCTGCACCTGTGGCTGCGGTGCAGGAGCTACTGGTCCGGACGCGACCAGTGAGGCATTGACTGATTGATTTTGATTGCTTCTTCCTCTACCGCGCTGCATTGGTTGACCTCCACGTCTTCCGCGGCCAAATCTTCCACGTGTGCTGTATCCTCTTCCTCCACGGTTACCCTGTCTGTACGATGGGCATTCTGATGCCCAGTGTCCATACCCTTTGCATCTGATGCACTGGTTGGGTTTTACAGGACGCTGGGTGGATGAATATTGTTGCTGAGCTGCGAATGATGGTGTCCCCTGCATGATAGTCTGAGTACTGGATCCAGCTGTTTGAACTGCATTGAAACGGCCCCGGCCTCTCATAAATCCTCCGCGTCCACGGAAGGGCGTTCCTGTCTTTTGACTGGGAATGTTGCCGGATGCAAAGTTTCTGGCCATCTCAATATGCTCTGCCTGGTTGATTGCTGCAGC
>JAOXSF010000168.1 GCA_025800125.1 Marinobacterium sp. | reverse complement strand
ATCAAAGGCGATGCCGCCCGTCAGCAGGCTTTCCAGCGAACTGGTTCGAATGCGCACACCCTCGGTGGAGGTTATAATGTCAATACCGCTGGCATTCCAGAAACGGGTGCTGGTAGTAACTAGTTCATCAAAAGGTGCGCGGATAAACAGTTCGTAACGCAAAGCGTCTTTCGCTGTGTCGAAAATGGCTTGTTCTATCTGGCCTACGTTGTGCCCGTGGTAAGTTACAGTGTCACCGACGGACAGAGATTCGCCTGATTTGCTGAGTAGAGTCAGCCGTATGCCAGGGGTGCCGGGTGGTGTGACTGGCGGCTGCTCAAGCCCTGTATAGCTGTTGCGTTCTCTGGGGTTATTACCGGGGCGTAATTCTATGTAAGCGCCTGACACCAGAGTTTCAAGCCCAGTGATACCAGCAGTATCAATGCGTGGACGCACTACCCAGAACAGGCTGTCTTCTCTTAATAGATGGCTGGCCTGAGGTTCTATGCGCGCTTTTACGATAACGCCGTCCAGACTGGTATTCAGTTCAACGGCTTCGACACGCCCAACCTGTACATTACGTGCACGTAAAGCCGTTTTCCCTGCTTCAATACCATCTGCGGTCTGAAAGGTAAGGGTAATAAGTGGCCCCTGATTTTGCCAGTGTTTATAGATCATCCAGCTACCTATTAATAACGCTATTATAGGAATTAGCCAAACGATGGATACTGAGCGGCTGCTGCTGATCTCAGCATCAGATGGGGTCATATAGATGAGTCTCCAGCTTTTCTTGTATGTGATGGATGTGAGCTGTCATCGTCGGGCGGCAGCTTATCCCAGATAAGACGGGGATCAAAGCTGTTCGCTGCCAGCATTGTAAAGATCACGACACCTGCGAATGCCAGTGCTGCATTGCCAGGGTAGATGCTCATGAGCTGGCCAAGCTGAATCAGAGCAACCAGTATTGCAACAACAAAGACATCAACCATTGACCAGCGCCCAACAAGCTCTGTTATGCGATATGTCATAGTACGTTGGCGCGGCCAGCGCTTGTGGCTTCCAGACACGCTCAGGCAGAGCCATATCAGTGCCAGCATTTTGCCCAGGGGAACCATCACACTGGCGATAAAAATAACAGTTGCGATTGGCCATGAGCCCATCTCCCAGAGTAATACAACGCCACCCAAAATTGTGCTCAGGTCTTCTTGTCCCAGTAGGTTGGTACGCATGATTGGTTGAAGGTTCGCTGGGATATATAACAGGATGGCTGTTATCAGTAATGCCCATGTGCGTTGTAAACTGTATTTCTTACGCAGCTGTAAATGTGTATGGCAGCGCTTGCAGCGGTGTTGTGAAGAGGGGGCTAGCAGACCGCAATGGTGGCAGCACTGCAAACCCTGTGCTGCTGCAGAGCCTGGCGAATAATCACTGACTCTGAGTGAGCCGTTATTGCTATGGTGGTCTGAGTCATGGTGAGCAGTGCTGTCGTGATCAGAATTACTATGGTCATCAGACATCAGTTCGATCTCCCAAGCTTTGCCAGAACTGGCGCTTATCCAGACAGGCCAGTGATGCTGTCATGCAGAGTGTGAAGAATACGTAAGCCCAGAATGATATGCCGAGAATGATATCTGCCATTGCACTGATTTTTATCAGGCTGACCAGAATGCCGATTAGAAATACTTCTACCATGCACCAGGGTTCAAGCATTGTTAGCCATTGCAGGTAGCGCTTTTGCCAGTGAGTAGCCACACCTAGCATCTGTTTCGTTAATGCCAGGCAGAGCAAGGTAAGTACCAGGGTGGGGAGTGGCAAGATAAAGAGTACAAGCAGTAATGCGAGTGGTAGATAGTTGAGTGCTGCCAGTTCTGTGGCGCTTTGTAGCAAGGTCATTTGTTGTGTCTGGCCTTGTGCTTCAAAAGCCAGAAACGGAAATTGCAGAGATAGCACCATAAAAATCAGTGCGCTTATTGCAAAACTCAGACTTAGTGCGGGGCCATGCGTAATATTGTGCTCTATCATATGCCCGCAGCGGGGGCAGAGTGCCTTCTCACCTGGCGTCAGTTGGGGGAGGCGAATCAGTAAGTCACAGCTATGGCAAGCGGTATGGGTAATGAAAAACAGATCATTCATAGCTGGCATTTTAGCCGTAGCTGTCGATTACTTCAGCTGAATTTGGGTGTTTATGACCTGCTAGAGTCAGTTGTTCTGACATTGGGTGGTGCTGTTTTGATAGTTTGCTGTCCTGAGGCGCTTTGAGGGTTGTTGCTCTGAAAACAGTGACCCTGAATATTTGTGTTAGCTTGTGATGCAGGTCAATGAGCTATTGGAGCAGCCTTGGTCGTAATGCGCATTCTGCTGAAAATCAATGTTAGAATCATTCCCACTTTCAGACTGTCGTTGAATACTGACAGAGTTCTGATACCGGCAGTGTGCTCTGTATTACTCTCGCTGTTGTGTTGCTGGCGTGATTCGGGGTGCCCATTTACTACAAATGGTTATTTCTACGGGTGGTTATTTCCACGGGTGGTCATTTCCATAAGCGATTGTTTCCATACAGGTGATTGTTTCGTGTTTAAACAACTTTCCAGCACGGCTCTGGTGCTTTCAATTTTGACTGGCTGTGGTGCTGCTGAGCAGGCTAGCCAAGCGCAGAGCAATGATGACGCTCAGCAGTTATCAGCCCGTCAGCAGTTGGGGCAACAGCTCTATTTTGACCCGAACCTGTCTGCAAATCGTACTCAGGCCTGCGCGACCTGCCATGACCCTGCCACCGGGTTTGTAGACAGTCGTGATAATGGTGTAGGTGGTGCTGTATCCCTGGGCGATGATGGTCATTCGTTGGGGGATCGCACTGCGCCAACAGCTGCCTATGCGATGTTTAGCCCAGAGTTTCACCTTAATAAAGAGGGTAAGTGGGTAGGGGGGCAGTTCTGGGATGGTCGTGCCAGCAGTCTGGCTGATCAAGCCGCAGGGCCACCGACGAACCCGATAGAGATGGGTATGGCGTCTAAAGCCGCAACGGTGGAGCGTATCAAGCAGAACTCGGGGTATGTACAGCAATTTAAAGCGATCTACGGTGACGGCGTACTGGATGATGCTGATCGTGCTTACCGTGCTATGGCGGAGAGTATTGGAGAGTTTGAGAGGACTGAATATTTTGCGCCTTTTGACTCAAAATATGATCGCTTCCTGAGAGGAGAATATAAAATGACGCCCCAGGAAGAACTTGGGCGAACTTTGTTTTTCTCACAGCAGTTTACCAATTGTAATCAGTGTCACCAGCTCAAAACCCGACCAGGAGCAGCAGGTGAAACGTTTACCAACTACCAATTCCATAATATTGGTGTGCCAGCGAATATAGCATTGCGTAAAGTCAATGGTGTTGGTGTCGACTTTGTAGATGCGGGGTTGCTTAATAATCCTCAGGTCACTGATGGCGCTGAAAAAGGTAAATATAAGGTGCCTACGTTACGTAATGTCGCTGTGACGGGGCCTTATATGCACAACGGGGTATTCAAAGACTTGCGTACTGTGGTGTTGTTCTATGATAAGTACAATAGTCGAGCGGCGCGTCGTCAGGTAAATCCGGAGACAGGTCAGGCTTGGGGGCAGCCAGAAGTGACAGGCACTTTGTCAATGAAAGAGCTGGAGTCAGGCCCGGCGCTGGATGATCGCCGTGTTGATGCGCTGGTTGCTTTTATGAAAACGTTGACTGATCTTCGCTACGAAGATCAGTTGTAGATCATCTGTGATGTCTCTGTTCAGCGAAGCCCGGTCGTTAGCGTCCGGGGTCGCTGTAATGCTCATACGGTTTCTATACTTTCCTGCAAGCTGATAATAGCACTAATTCTTTTTCCTTTTTAGAAAGCTTTTTATTGTCAATAGGCCTTTTAATTATGCAGCCAGGCTGAAAGGTGTATTGACCTTTTATAACCCTGGAAAAATAATAGCCTTTGTTACCGTATTTTCAGATGATCATAGTATAGTCACAGCTCGAAAATTAGCTGTTTGACTTGACAGATGTCATGATAGCTTGGGATGGCATCATACATGTTGGCAGGCTGCATATTGTGCAGCTCTTCTGCTTGCTGGTTTTTTGCTGCCTTACCGACTTAATATAGTCCAGTATAAATATAGAGCATGGGTGCTGGGTTTACTGTTAGGTACAATCCAATCTCAGCTCAAAACAAGGAGTCGTTGTGCTTATCCTTACACGTAATGTAGGCCAGGCTATTCGTATCGGAGATGATATAGAGGTACGAGTACTCAGCTTTAATGGCAATCAGGTTAGTATTGGTATTAATGCCCCAAAGGAAGTAAATATTCATCGTGAAGAAATTTATCTTCGCATACAGGAAAAGAATGAACAGAGCGCTAAGGAGAGTGCCTGAGTATTATGCAATTCCCGTCTGTATTTCATGAGTGATATATATTTCATGAAAGCTAGTGCAGGGCCGCATTGTGAGCGGCTCTGCTGTTTAAGTTACTTTTTCTCAGATGAAGGCTTTGATGGTAGTTAATGGGCGCAGTATTGTTGTTGTGAGTGAACAGCCTGAATGTTGATCGTTGCGCCCTGGCGCACCACATATTCGCTTAAGCCGATCTCTGAGTCAGGGTTGCCCCAATCATAGGTGTAGCCAAGTCGTGTCCATGGATAGCCATTTTCGCCGTAGCTGCTGTTTTTCAGGTTATTTATCCAGTCTTTGTGTGACTGGCTGATGGTCATGCCTGTAGCAATAGGGAAGCTTAACTCGGCAGCATTATCTGTGATTGCCGGGTCAGCAGAGGGGCGAAACAGATCATTTGGGTGTACCCACATCTCAACAAATCGACTTTTGTTGTTGCCTGGTGGTAGGCCTAGCAATTGTTCCAGTCGTAGCGTCAGTGCATTGCCCTGTTGTTCATGGTTGCGGCAGAAGTTTTGTAGATAAGGCACAGGCGTTACCCATACTTCTCTCTGCAGTGTTATATCATTTCCAACTTCACTGTCATATCCATTCCAGCCTGTCCAGGTCAGCACCAGTACTGAGTTTTGTTCCTGTTTCCATACCAGGTTTTTGTTCAGGGGAGATATTGCTGCCAGGTTTCGGGCGATTTCGTCAGCTGTGGCCGTTTCAGCATCTTTGACTGCTGCCTGGAAGCGTTCTTCCAGTGTCATTTCTGCCGTGGCGAATGGGGAAAACATGGGTAGTGCGAAGGTTGCAGCTATCAGTAACGTGGGGTAGGTGTTTTTCATCTGTGTGTATCTCATATCCCTGGAGATGTGTGGGAAATTCCGAGTTGGTAGCGGTAGTCTGCTATCAGCGGCATGTATTGTTACTGGAAAATATCTGTTTCGCCATTGATATATAATAACGTAACTGCTTCAGGTGTTGTCGCAGATGTGGCTGTTGCATGTTCTGTCAGTACCTGATTGCTCGCCATTGAAGTCATATCCGGTGTGGCTGGAATTGCTGCATGATCTGAAACTGGAAAAGCCAACATATTCTGGGCCTTCAGAGTGTGATGATAGAATACAAAGATGAGAAGGAATAGGAATGAAATATCAAGTACAGGTGTTTGTATTACCACTGCTGTTTGTTGTCGCAGGTGCTCATGGACATGAAACAGAGAAAACAGTTATCTACAAACCTTTGACCAGTGACATGGCGGATGTTACTAAACACTGTGTTTACAAGGGTAAATTGTATAGTCGCGGGTCTGTTGTGCGTCAGGCTGATGGCAATAGGGTGTGCGAGAAAGTTTCGTTTGGCGCTGAGCCGTTTATGCTGGGTTGGGATAAATCCAGATAGAGAGCATATCGGGTTAATCATAACCAATGCTGGAAATGTGCCTGTTTTTACGTCAGTTAAGTCTGGTAATGCTGTATATCTAGCGCTATTGTCAGTGTTCCATAAGGAGTGCCTGTACTGTGCTGGATCAAGAGAGGCTTCCCGATTTTATAGAAATATAGCGGTGTTGTTGGTGGCGGTGCAGGCTGAATATAGACAGGAGGTACATTATGTCTCTTGAAATTGGTGCTTCGGGGCTCGGGGCTGTTGCTGGCGGATCCGTTGATGCGCTTTCCGGCCAGATTGCTACAGGTAATCGACTGAATGAAGCTGGTACAGACCCCGCGGGTCTTGGTGTCAATGTTGAGCTTGGTAGTCAGGTTCGAGGTAATAACATTGCCGTCCGTAATAGTATGGATGGTATTTCTGCTGTCCAGGTGGCTGATAGCAGTGTCAGCGATATAAATGATTCTTTGCAGCGTATCAGAGAGCTGACCGTACAGGCGGGTAATGGCACTCTGAATAGTCGTGATCGTGGTGCTTTGCAGGACGAAGCCAGCCAGTTACTGGAAGGTATCCGTGACTCTATCGGTAACAGCACCTTTAATGACCAGTCTTTGTTGCAAAGTGATGGTGCGCTGCCACTACAAGTTGGAGCTGATGCTGGTGAGACACGGGCTCTCAAAACCATGGATCTTGCCACAGCACTTAAGGATGCTGGGTTGTTTGATCTTGATCTGACAAACCCGGATACCAGTGATGCTTTTGAGAGTCTTGAAGATTCTTTAACGTTGGTTGGTCAGTTGAGGTCAGATTTTGGGGCTATGCAGAATAGTCTTGATTCGGGTGTTAATAGTCTGCTGAGCGAAACACTAAATGAAAGTGCGGCGCGCTCCCGTATTTCTGATACGGATATGGCTCAGGCTATCAGCGAGCGTTCTCGAGAGCAGATTAAAGAAAAGGTAGAAATTACTATGCTGGCTCAGGCGAATGCTCAGCGTGGTCAGGTATTGAATCTGTTGCAGGATATTTGATTTATTCTTTAGCTTTACGTGATGTCTTCAATATAAAGCGCCAGTTTTGCTGGCGCTCATTACGGTTGTAAAAGCTTGCTGCATGGCTTTTAAATCTGACCGTTGTGAAAGGTCGTCTTAGCCTGCGTCTGGGTGTGGTGTGCTTGCTGTTGAGGGGGGTAACTGTGGCAGTTGGAAAGAAGGTTGCTTGCCTGTCAATGTTTTCAGGAAAGCAGTAATCTGGTCAATCTGCTGGTCTTCCAGTTTTCGTCCCAATTGTATTTCTGCCATTACATCTACTGCATCCTCCAGTTTCCAGACGGCGCCGTCATGGAAGTATGGATAAGTCAGTTCAATATTACGTAGGGTTGGCACTTTAAAGGCAAAGCGGTCAATCTCTTTGCCTGTAACAGCGGATCGGCCCGCTGCGGGGTTGTTTGTCTCATAGGGCTTCACTACGCCCATCTTTTGATAAGAATTGCCGCCTACTGCTTCGCCATTGTGGCAGGCAGTGCAGCCTGTGGATTTGAACAGGGCGTAGCCTTTCTGTGCTTGCTCGGAGATAGCATATTTATCACCTTTCAGGTAACGATCAAAAGGTGAGTCGGGTGTGACCAGTGTTTTTTCAAACTCGGCAATGGCATCTGTGACCTGATCAATGTCGATCATGTCCTTGTTATAAACCTGCTGAAAGGATGCTTTGTAGGCGGGAATGGTTTCCAGTACTTCAATTGCCAGCGCATGGGTGAAGCCCATTTCTTCAGGGTTGGCAATTGGGCCGCCAGCTTGTTCTTTCAGGTCTTTAGCGCGCCCATCCCAGAACTGAGCCAGGTTCAGGCTGCTATTCAGTACGGTGGGAGCATTGATGGGGCCGAGCGCCCAGTTATGACCGATGGATGTAGGCATGTTGTCTGTCCCGCCCATGCTCAGGTTGTGACAGGAGTTGCAGGAAATAAAGCCAGATTTGGACAGGCGTGGATCAAAATAAAGCTTTTTACCCAGTTCAACTTTGTCTGGATTGTCTGACTGGTAGGCTTTGACAGGTTCAATTGGCTCCTGTGCAGCCATTACATTTGCAGACAGCAAGCCGGTAAGGGCCAGACCATAAAGTCTTTTCATGATATAAGTCTCCAGTGCGAGCCCGTCGGGGTGAAATCTGTAACTTGTTCAGCCGCCAAGTTGAGAATGTTGCAGGTTTCGTCCGATGGGTTCCGTTTTTGAATACCATTTCAGGTGATGTCCACAGTAGC
>JAOXSF010000166.1 GCA_025800125.1 Marinobacterium sp. | reverse complement strand
CTGATCATTCTGGGGTCCTAATTTTTAGGGCACTGCAGCTATACCCGGACATCACCGAAATCATTCTGAAAATCTTATCCATGGTTTCGTATTCTGGTCAAAGTGTCACTACCCGCAATGCCACCGCAATCAGAACGACCCCGCTGGCACGATCAAGCCAGTGGGCCTGACGTTGCAAACGGGTCAGAATAGCGGAACGCGACAGCAACAGTGCCACCAGCACATACCAGAGCCCATCAACAACCGCTGCCGTGGCCATCATGACCAGCTGGTCACGCATACTGTCAGCATGGCCGACAAATTGAGAAAACAGCGCAATGAAAAATAGCGCCAGCTTCGGGTTCAACAAAGAGATCAACAATCCATCCCTGCCCGCCTGCCACAGTGGTACCGGCTTTATTTTCTCTACCTGCAATTTTCCACTACTGGCGCTGGCGCGTAACGCCTGCATACCCATCCAGGCCAGCCAGGCGGCTCCTGCCCAGGTCAGCCACTGAAACAGTTGTGGCGAACGCGCCAGCAGAATCGCCAGCCCCTGAATCGTCAGCAATGCCCAGAAACCGACACCGAGTGCATGACAGACGGCGGCTGCCATACCATGCTGACGTGAGCCATTCACGGTATAACGAATAACAACCGCCAGGCTGGGGCCTGGTGTCATCGCCCCTAATACACAAATGGTCAGAATAGATAGCCAGAGGGTCAAGGTCATAAAAACTCCAGAAGCGCGGGTATCAGAACAGCATCCGTACCCATAACAGTCCGTTCCTATAACAGTCCGTTCCTATAACAGGAAGGAGAAATTCAGAGCGCAGAGTCTAGTTACTCTGATGTCATGATTGAAATGACTTTCTGGAACAGCAACCATGATTCTGAATCATAGTAGTGTCACGCAAAACCCAGTCGAATAATCAGGGTGAATAGATCGACTGGCGAATCACCTTTGCCATCTTTTCCCTGACCCAGCGGTGAGCCGGGTCATGCTCATGAATACTGTGCCAGAGCAAATGGTAATGGTGGTCAGGCAGCTCCAGACCCGCCAGCGGCACAGGTAATGCCTGCAGGGGATAGAGTTTCGCCGCCTGACGCGCAATATGCGCCGGTACAATCAGTAGCATCTCACTCTGTGCCAGGGCACTGAATGCCGCAGAAAAAAACGGTACTGACAGCAGAATACGCCGCTGTAACCCAGCCTCCGTTAACACCCGATCAAAGAAGCTGTCTTTATCGCCACCACTGCTGACCTGTACAAATGGATAAGCCGTCAGCTGTACCAGCGCTGTTATCTCTGCCGTTAACAAGGGATGGTCTGCCGACATCAGGCAAACAGGCTGATCTGAACCCAGGGGTAAGGTGTGAATGCCAGAAGGAAATACCTCCCCCATGGTTGATGCCAGGTCAACTGACAGGGTGCCCAGATGGTCCAGCCATTGCGGCTGCCACATCCGGTACTCCAGATCAACGCCAGGCGCTTCACGCTGTAAACACCGCAACAACTCAGGCAGAATGAACTGCGCCACATAGTCAGTACAGGCAAAACAGAAACGGCGCTGACAATCAGTCGGATCAAAGGCAGGCAACTGCTGCAACTGGTCAATACGACCCAGAATATCTTCCAGCTGCGGACGCAACTGGCGAGCACGGGCAGTCAGCAGATAGTCATTACCCTCGCGCACCAGCAACGCATCATCAAAATGACTGCGCAACGCTGCCAACTGACGGCTCATGGCCGATTGCGTAAGACATAACCGCTCTGCACTGCGGGTAACATGACGCTCCTGCAACAGTACAGCCAGAGCTTTTAACAGGTTGAGGTTCAGATGGTTCATTTTCGGGTGATCCGTAACAGTACGTAACAAACCGCTTTCAGGCCGGACAGGAGTCGCACACCATACCCTGATTTGTGTCGATAAATGATATAGCCATAAACACGATTAACACAGGCCCGATATATCACCTGTCCGAAAAACGGCCTGCTCCCTGTCGGGACCCATACCCATAAGTTTCCTGATCTGCATCAACCAATTGAAACTCTAACAAGAATCATTATCATTAATAAAAACAGGATACAGAACGGAAATGTCACGCCTATGCTCTCTGATCAAAGTCCACGTATGACCGGTCTGATCATCGCTCTGCTGCTTGCACTGCCACTGTATCTACTCCACCAGGGGCTGCGACAGAATGAACAGCAACAACAGCAGAACCGGTTACAACAACGGGCCGCTCTGAGTTTCAATAACGCCGAACGCAGCCTCAACGCCCTGCAGGAACAACTACATGCCCTGCAACATCTGATGCAGCTCAAACCTGACCTTAATCGCCAGCAGTTTGACCAGTTTAACAATCAGAGCAGTATCAGCGCTTACGGTATTGCAGCCTTTGAGTGGATTCCCCGCATCAAACGAACAGAGGCCGAATTATGGATTAATCGAGCACGGGCTGATGGCATTTTTGATTTCCGCCTCAGTGGCACGGATAGCCCACAACCTGACCTTTACCCCATCTATTACAGCGCGGCTGCACAGATGAACGGGTTATCACTGGGGCTCAACCTGGCTCGGTTACCTGCTTTATGGCAAGCGATGGAAAAGTCCCGGCAGGCAAACAACCTGCAAGTCGGCATCAGTGAAAACAGTGGACTGGATGAAACCGAAGGTGCTGAGTTCCGGCTGTTATTACCGGTATTCACCACAGATGGCCATACTCTGCGTGGCTATATCAGCGCCATGATTCGCTTTGAAGAAACTATCAATGTATTGCTGGGCACAGTACTGAGTAGCCGTAACCGGCTGGGCCTTGAAATCTATGACCATACCCCCGGCCAGCCCCCGGCCGTGCTTTTCAGCACCGGCAATGTCCACACCGGCAATGTCCACACCGGCAATGTCAGCGCTGGTAATAACGGCATTGATGATAACAGCAGCCTCACTGCCGAATTCAAACAACAACTGGGAAACCGCCTGCTGCACTATCGTTTTGTTGATCTGACACCACCGCCCCCCTGGTGGCAATTGTCCCGTGCAACCTTGCTGGTATGCGGTATCGCGCTGGTTGCCATGGTCTTACTGCTACTGCTGCAACATACTCGTACCCGCCGGGCACAGGCTGAAGCACTGGCCCGTGAGCAAAGCCACTCTCTGGAGTTGGCACGCAATGATTATCACAACCTGTTCGAAAAGGTGATAGAAGGGGTGTACAGCGCAACCCTGGACGGTCGTTTTGTGCGGGTAAACCCGGCACTGGCTCGTGCATTTGGCTTCCATGACCCGGACAGCATGATTCGCAACATCCACCAGATCGGCCAGCAACTGCACTACAGCGCCGAGCACTACCAGCAATTTATTGAGCAACTGCACCAACAGCAGGAAGTGCTGAACTTCGAGTGGGAAGGCCGCGACCGCCACGGCCAACCGATCTGGTTATCGGAAAACGCCTATCTGAGTCGCAACGAACAGGGCCAGCTGATCTACCAGGGCACCATTGATGTCATCACAGAACGTAAACTGCATGAACAACAGCTGCATTACCAGGCTCGCCATGATGCGCTGACCGGACTGCTGAATCGCAGCGCACTACAACAACGACTGGAAGAAGGGTTACAGCAGGCACAGGCTGGCGCAGTACTGTTTATCGACCTGGATGGTTTTAAAAAGATTAACGACAGTCTGGGCCACGCCATCGGTGACAGCTTCCTCTGTGAACTGGCCCGCCGTCTGCGCAGCTGTACTGATCACTGTGACCATCTAGCCCGTATGGGTGGTGATGAGTTTGTCATCTACAGGCCACTGCCTGACACCCGGCAGGCCGTGCTGGAATTGGCAGAACAACTGCAACGGCTGGTCTGCAAACCCTGGTGGCCAGAAAATAATGCCCAGAGTGTTCAGGTCTCTGCCAGTATCGGTATTACCTTTATTGATGGACATACCGCTGTTGATGGACATACCGCTGTTGATGGCCAGAGCGCTGCTGTTAACAAGAGCGAAGCACATAGCAATACAACCAGACTTCATGCCAGCGATGTACTGCGCGACGCTGATCTTGCCATGTATGAAGTCAAGCGCAACGGCAAAGGCAGTTATCAGGTCTTTTCACTGGACATGCACCACCAGCGCCAGCAACAGACACTGCTGGAAGATCAGCTCAGCCAGGCACTACAGAATCAGCAGTTCAGCCTGCATTTTCAACCAGTAGTACGGTTACCACATGGCCAGCTACGCGGCTTTGAAACCCTGCTGCGCTGGCATAATCCACAACTGGGCCATGTATCACCTGAGCAGTTTATCCCGCTTGCCGAACAGCTCGGCATCATGCCTGCGCTGGGGCTTTGGGTGATTGAACAGGCCTTTGCTGCTCTTGCCCGGCTTCAACCACAACACTATGGGCCTGCACTGCAATTGAGCATTAACCTGTCTCCCTGCCAGTTACAGGACGGCCAGCTGCTGGAACAACTGCCTGCACTACTCAAACGTCACGCGATTGACAGCCAGCATATTAATTTCGAGTTGACTGAAAGCGCCCTGGCAACGGATGAAACGGCTGTGATTGAGCGACTGGAAGCTCTGCGCAATCTGGGTTTTGGCCTTTATATAGATGACTTTGGCACCGGTTACAGTTCGTTGAAGCGACTGGCTGACTTCCCCGTCAGTGGTATAAAGATTGATCGCTCTTTTGTTACCGGGCTGGAAGCCGATAACAGTAAACAGATTATGGTAGAGATGATCATGTCGATGGCACGACTGCTGGAACTGCATGTCATTGCTGAAGGAATCGAAACCCCGGCAGAACAACAGCAGTTACAGCAACTGGGTTGTCAGCTGGCACAGGGCTATCTGTTTGCACGTCCACAACCGGAATCAGCGCTACAACCACTCCTGGCAGCCTCGGATGATGACTCGCCTACAGGCTCGCTACTGTTACAGCCTGGCCTGTGACCCGTCTGCAGTCATAATCTGATCTATGGCAAAAAACCACTGTAACCAGGCCATTGCCGACCGCTGAAACGGGCTATCCGTTGTCCGGCGTGATATAACGGCGACAATCGCCGGTGGTGGTTTTCTATATTTACCGGCTCACCGGCATTTACAGGCGTTTCAGATTTACAGGCTACAGCTATGAAGACGATCAGACAGACAGGCACAATAATTGCACTGTGCAGCATGCTACTCAGCGGTATGCAGGAGGCATCCGCATATGACTACAGCGACACGCAACAGATGGAAGGCAGAATGATCGTCCGACAACTGCATGAACGCATTAAAATTGACGCAGGATACAGCCCAGAGGAACTGGAAAAACGAGTACCGGCATTTCGTGAGTTTTATCGCACCCAGATGTCACCTCGTATCAAACAACTGGCAACCTATATCAACCCCGGCGCTATGCAGTGGGTTGATATTGACTGGGATGAACAGCCCGAATTTATCTTCTGGACAGAAGGGCTGGCAACTCGGGATGTTGGCCTGAAAGAACACCTGTATATCGTCAAGATTGACAGCAATGGCCAAGGTTACATCATGAAATCCCATGAGATGTCTCCCAACCCTTCACGCACTGCTGACCACTATAAATACAGCCGTTTCTGGTCCAGGCCCAACCGGGAGCGTGACTTTAACCCGGAAGTCCGAGCCTTACTGACCTACGGCAGCTTTGGTGATCTGAACATCGCCTACACCAACCTGGAAATTCGCTGGGACCCGCGTATGCAGAAAGTGATAATCAACGAATTCCGCACCTACTTCCCGGTTGCCGTTGAAGGAATGTCGCCAGACCTGCATTAAAATACCTGATACCGCGCTATGGGCCCGGTATCAGCCTCCCCTGCTCTTTTAACCACTGCATCTGCTCACGTAGCCAGACACAGGCTGGCTGCTGGTGATAACGCTGGTGCCAGTACAGGTAAAATACCACCGGCCGCCCCAGTTGCTGCAATTCGACCGGCAATGGCCGTACTGTCAGCGAGTTACAGTTACTGATACCACCACGCCGGACGATTGAATCGGCCAGCCGCTCAGGCAGGGTAAAGATAAGATCACTACCCTCGCAGAAGTCTGCAACCGACATAAAGCTGGCCAGACGAACCTGCACTTTACGCGCATGTCCCAACTGAGCCAGTAGTTCATCCATCACACCGGGCCCTCTGCCGGTAATAGACACCAGACCATGATTCGCTTCAACATAACGAGCCAGCGTCAGCGCCTCTGCTGCCAGCGGATTACGGGCGTCCATCAGACAGACTGCTGACATGCTATCTACTTCCATACGATGGAGCTGGTCCCCCCCGCTTTCAGGCTCCAACGCAGTCAGACAGAACTGCACATCGCCACGATCCAGGGCAGAAAAATGCTCCGCCTGCTGTACCACAACCTCAAAGCGCATCCCCGGCGCCTGCTGTCTGGCCTGCAATACCAGCGGCGGCAGATAAAGACTGACATCCAGATCCAGCCCGGTTACCCGGATCAGATTATTGGCACGTGCCGGATCAAACTGTGGCGGGGCGATTAACTGCTCAACACCACCTAGTAATAGCGTCAGTTGCGGCTGTAAAGCTGTTGCACGGGCACTGAGATCATAGCCTGTGCGGGTACGTACCAGCAGCGGATCATCAAAAGTATCACGCAAACGCTGCAACGCCCGACTGACTGCGGGCTGGCTCATATTCAACAGTTGAGCAGCTCGAGACACATGGCGCTGTTCCAGCAACACACACAAAATGACCAGCAGATTGAGGTCCACTGATTTCAGGCTGATCTCCCGCATAGCAGCTTCTCCTTTATTATCTGATTTAGTTATTCACTTTGTGCATAGTGACTATAAACATAATACATTGGAAGCATTCTCAGCAGCATATTATTCTCATTTTCAGCCTGTTTTCAGGTAACCCCATTATATTCGCGGCTTCTGCAACCCCGATGAGTGACCTGACAGATGGCTCTTACCCGACGCATCACCAATGACGCCAACAGCTACGGCTGGGGGCCAATCACGATTCACTGGCTGGTTGCCCTGACGGTATTTGTACTGTTCGGGCTGGGCCTCTATATCGACGGCCTCAGCTACTACGACCCTGAATATCGTACGGTGCCACACTGGCATAAGAGTATCGGACTGATGCTGGCAGGCCTCTTTATGTTGCGCCTGGGCTGGCGTGTGCTGAACCGCCCACCAGCACCGTTACCACAACCCAGACTGCTGACACTGGCAACCCATATTGCCCATAGCCTGCTGTATCTGGTGTTACTGCTGGTACTGGTGTCCGGTTATCTGATTTCCACCGCAGATGGCCGTGCTATCGCGGTATTTAACTGGTTTGAGATTCCGGCACTGCCTGCTCCACTGGCAAACCAGGAAGATATTGCCGGAGACATTCATGAAGTCAGCGCCTGGACGCTGATTGGTCTGGCCGGGCTACATGCACTGGCTGCTCTGAAACACCACTTTATCAACCGCGACGATACTCTTCGTCGGATGTTTGGATATAAAAAGGTAGAACAATGAAAAAACTGATCAGCGCTATCGCCCTGACTTCCGCTGCCCTGTCTGCTCCGGCTATGGCAGCCGATTACGAGATTGACACCAAAGGCGCACATGCCTTTATCCAGTTCAAAATATCTCACCTGGGCACCAGCTGGTTGCTGGGCCGCTTCAACACCTTCAGCGGCGATTTCAGCTATGACAGCGACAACCCGAATGCCTCCAGCATCCAGCTGACGGTGGACACACGCTCCATTGACTCCAACCATGCTGAACGTGACAAACACCTGCGCGGCGAAGACTTCCTGAACGTTGCCAAATACCCGAAAGCAACGTTCAAAAGCACCAGCTACAGTGACAGCGGTAATGGCACAGGCACACTGAAAGGTGATCTGACCTTGCACGGCGTCACAAAGAATATTGCAATCGACGTAACCAAAGTCGGTGAAGGTTCTGACCCATGGGGCGGCTACCGTGCCGGTTTTGAAGGTACTACGACCTTGCGCCTGAAAGATTACGGCATCAACTACAACCTGGGCCCCGCGTCGGAAACTGTACGTATGGAACTGTACGTAGAAGGCATCCGCAAGTAAGCACTACCCTGTTTTACCCCCTGCGGGGCCTGAGCCCCGCAGCCTGCGCTTGCACAGTTCCTGACAACCTCGTAGGCTCTGCGGCTATTTTCTCTACGCTGCGGTGAACATACAGCATGCAGATTCTGATTACCGGCGCATCCGGTTATATCGGCCAGCACCTGTGCCAACGGCTGACAGACCACCATATACAACCTGTTTCCTTACGCCAGACACCGGTTGAGCAGCTTGAGTTACAGGGTATCGACACCGTTATTCATCTGTCAGCATTGGTGCATCAACCTGATGCTCCAGCATCCCTTTATCAGCAGATCAACCATGACCAGACACTGGCGCTTGCACAGGCAGCAAAATGCGCAGGCGTAAAGCAGTTTATCTTTTTCAGCACCATGGCCGTGTATGGTGGTCATGGCAGTCTTACCCACTGCGAACCACTGACAGAAACCAGCCCCTGCCAGCCAGACAGCCCCTACGGCCAGAGTAAATATGCTGCTGAACAGGCACTGACAACACTGGCAGATGATGAGTTCAAGCTGGCGATTATCCGCCCCCCCATGGTATACGGCCCGAATTGCCCCGGTAATATGACGCGCCTGCAACAGCTGGTTGCGCGCCTGCCACTGTTGCCACTGGGCTATAACGACAACTTCCGCAGCGTAGTTGCACTAGACAACCTGCTGGCCATGACCTTCGCCATTATTGAGCAACAAGCCAGCGGCATCTTTCTTCCCCAGGATGCCAAACCCGTCAGCATCGCGACTCTGAGCCGCCTGCTGGCACAGGCGCAGCAGCGTCATCGCGTATTTTTTGCACCACCGCACTGGTCACTGAAACTGGCTGCCAGGCTACACCCCAGGCTGACCTGTAGCCTGTTTGGCAGTCTGAGTTACGATAATCGCCTCAGCTGCCAACGATTGAACTTCACACCACCCCTGAACACCGCTCAGGCCATCAAACAGATGTGTCACTCTGCAACAGGCCGCTACGCTGAAACGGATCAATCAGACAGGAACCGCCCATGAATCAGCCCGAACAGCCCGCTCCTGCAACAACAGTGGCACCACAATCTCGATGGAGCCTGTGGCTTGATGCTCTGAAGGTTTATCTGCAACCGCGCCCCCTTACACTGCTATTTCTGGGATTTTCTTCCGGTCTGCCGATACTGCTGGTGTTTGGCACCCTGTCATTCTGGCTGCGGGAAGCCGGTGTTGATCGCAGCGCCATTGGCTATTTCTCCTGGGTTGCCCTGGCCTACGCATTTAAATGGGCCTGGGCTCCGCTGGTTGATCGCCTGCCACTGCCACTGCTAACCGCCTGGTTAGGACGACGCCGTGGCTGGATGCTGCTATCACAACTGGCCATTGTTGCAGGCCTGGTGTTGATTGCATTTGCCGAGCCCACACAAGATCTTAGCCATATGGCATTACTGGCGGTATTAATCGCCTTTAGCTCTGCCACCCAGGACATCACCGTTGACGCCTATCGTATAGAGTCTGCCAATGAGCGCCTGCAAGCCGCCATGGCTGCCACATATATGACCGGCTACCGACTAGCGATGATCACCGCTACCGCTGGTGTACTGGCTATCGCGGCCTGGTGGGATGCCGATGAAAGCAGTTACCAGCAATTGCCCTGGCAGATCGCTTATCTGAGCATGGCAGCTCTGATGGGCATCGGTATTATTACCACGCTGGTTATCCCTGAGCCCGTCGTTATCCGCAACGGGGAACTGAGCGAACAACAGCAGAAGATCCAGCGCTGGAGCGCCCAGCGTGCCTACCTGCCCGCTCCACTGGCGCGACTGGCAGGCTGGCTCTATATCGCCGTCTACAGCCCATTTGCCGACTTTATCCGCCGTTATGGCCGCCAGGCACTGCTGATTCTGGCACTGATCGCCACCTACCGAATCTCTGATATTGTGATGGGTATTGTCGCCAACGTGTTTTATGTTGATCTGGGCTTTACCAAAGCAGAGGTTGCGACCGTCACCAAGGTCTTTGGCGTCATCATGACCATTGTTGGCGCACTGGCAGGCGGCGCGCTGGTCAGTCGTTTTGGTGTGATGAAAATTCTGTTTGTCGGCGCTCTGCTGGCCGCTGCCACAAATCTGCTGTTTGCACTGTTGTCTGTCAGTGGGCCACAGGTTAGCCTGCTAACCGCTGTTGTATCACTGGACAACTTCAGTGCCGGTATCGCCACCGCAGCCTTTGTTGCCTATCTGTCGAGTCTGACTAACGTCAACTACTCTGCCACCCAGTACGCGCTATTCAGCTCCGTGATGTTACTCCTGCCGAAATTCATGGGCGGCTTCTCTGGCGTAACCGTAGACGCTATCGGCTACCCACTGTTTTTCATCAGCACAGCGGCATTAGGACTGCCGGTCTTGTTGCTGGTCATTGCAGCGGCAAGATTACAAAACAAATGATAATCAATATCATTTACAAAAAAGAATAAACTGCTATAGTGTGCTGCATAGCGACTGACGCTTAAGAGCGATCAGTATTTAAAATGCTACTGATACTGACTGCGAGACACCGTTTCTGACCACAGTGCTCAGAACAAGGTATCGCAGGGCAACCAGGGAGACAGCGCCATGACTTATCAGATTGATGCCTGGCTGGAACGTCAGGACCCCTACATCCGTGTAACAGACAGAAACACCGGGATTCAGGTCATAAACTGGAGCAGTACCCGATTAAAAGGGCTACTGGAACGCGGTGCTATCTGCCCGGAAGATTTCCAGTCCAGTGATAATCAGCAGGAACTGGTAAAAGACCTCTTTCTGCTGGCCTGTCTGGAACAATAAGACAGCACACCCGTGTATTAAGATCCACAGAAGAAAAACCCGCTGAAAGCTCAGGTAGCACAGTGAACCTTTACTCACTGTGCTTGCCACATTCAGCTTTTAATCACGACCGCTCTTAATCACGACCGCTTTTAATCACGAAAGTTATTAAACTGCAGTGGCATATCCAGTTCGGTTTCACGCAGCATGGCAATTACCGATTGCAGATCATCACGCTTTTTACCAGTGACACGCACCTGGTCTCCCTGTACCTGGGATTGTACTTTCAGTTTCTTATCCTTGATCATTTTAACGATTTTCTTCGCCAGTGGCTGGTCAAGCCCCTGACGCAGTAGCACTTCCTGACGGGCGCGCATGTTCGCCGTTTCCGGGTCTTTCACCTCCAGACAGCGTATATCAATTTTGCGGCTTACCAGCTTGGCGCGCAGCACTTCCAGCATCTGCTGCAACTGGAAGTCAACCTCAGCCCACATCACGACTGCGCCATCGCTTTGCTCAAAACGGGCATCAACCTTTTTAAAGTCATAGCGCTTATCAATTTCACGGTTTGCCTGATCAACCGCATTGGTTACTTCATGTGCATCCAGTTCAGAAACAATATCAAATGAAGGCATCTGCCCCTCCCTGCCTGAAAATAATCGCCAAACAGCAAGTTATTCAAGCCACGCTGCTGGCACAATCTGAAAAATACCGCTCGATTCTACCCAGGCCATGCGGTGATTTCATACCCATTACCTGGCACGGTATGATGCACGGCGATACTGCGGCATTCTCTGGTACAGGCACTGGTACAAGGTAATACAGCAACAGGCAATAACCGCCACAAGTAGTAGCAACAGGTAATAACAACAGGTAATAACAACAAAAGGATATACAGAGAGATGCACTGGCATATTCTTGGCGCGGGCAGCATTGGCTGTCTGTGGGCCGCCCACCTGGCCGAAGCGGGCCATGATGTCACGCTGATTGTGCGCAACCGTAATCGTCAGCAAACCCTGAACAATCAGATCACTCTGGAGCGTGATAACCAGCTCAGTCACTGGCCCGTTTATACCGAACTCGCGAGTGGCTCAGCTCCCATTGAAAATCTGCTGGTCACCACCAAAGCTTTTGATGTACAGCCTGCATTGCTACAGGTTCGACACCGGCTACAACCTGCTGCCAATGTTGTACTGCTACACAACGGTATGGGACCACAGCAGTGGGCACAACAAACGCTAACAGCACAAACCGTCTGGGCAGCGTCCACCACAGATGGCGGCTGGCTACGCGCACCAGGACATATCGTGTTCGCAGGTCGAGGGGAAACCCGGCTGGGTCGGCTGGACAAACCACAGGACGGTAGTCTGGCAGAGGCATTACAGGCGCTGACACTGACAATCAGCGCTGACAACAGCATAGAAGACAGCTTGTGGCGTAAACTGGCGATCAACTGCGCCATCAACCCACTAACTGCGTTGCACGGTTGCTGCAATGGCGAGCTGGTTAGCAACCCGGCTTATCAGGCCGAAATGGCCGCTTTATGCACAGAGGTTGATCAGCTACTGGCAACGTTGCAACGCCCACTATTCGAGAATGGCCTGCTAAGCGTAGCCAACCGTGTTGCTACAGCAACAGGCCATAACTATTCCAGTATGTTGCAGGATGTCCGGCATCGACGGCCAACGGAAATTGACTTTATTACCGGTTACCTCTGCCAACAGACCAAACAGCCGGACACAGACTGCCCAAAAAACAACCACATACTACAAAAGGTCAAAAAAATTTGCTGATGCTATCAGCCTCCTACTAAAGAGGGTATCAGATAGATTGCCGCATCAACTTTTAATTGACTGGGGTCAATCGGTACAGGGGGCCTGAAAGCGGATAATCGTCCTCACAAAATCGGATAACAATTCTGGATATAACAGAGGAGGTTTTACATGCCAACAGAATCTACGGTTGCACAGGCTGTGGTAGAAGAGACAAGTGCTCAGGTCGCAGCTCACCCAGATGCCTCCCCAGAGGACAACGCTCGTCGTGCGGCACTGGATGAAGCACCTGAATTCAGCGAAGACAGCGGCTACCCATACAAGAAAAAGATCTCTCGTAAAGATTACGAAAAGCAGAAGAAAGAGCTGCAGATCGAACTGCTGAAAATGCAGAGCTGGGTACGTGACACCGGACAGAAAATCGTAATCCTGTTTGAGGGTCGTGACGCAGCGGGTAAAGGCGGTACCATCAAACGAATGATGGAACACCTGAACCCACGTGGCGCCAAAGTTGTCGCACTGGAAAAACCGACTGAGCGTGAAAAGGGCCAGTGGTACTTCCAGCGTTACATTGAGCACATGCCAACCGCGGGTGAAATCGTGTTGTTTGACCGTTCCTGGTACAACCGTGCAGGCGTAGAGAAAGTAATGAGTTTCTGTAGCCCGTCCGAATACCTGGAATTCATGCGCCAGACGCCTGATCTGGAACGCATGCTGGCACGCAGCGGTGTACGTCTGTTCAAACTGTGGTTCTCTGTAAGCCGCGAAGAGCAGTTCCGCCGCTTCCAGTCTCGCCGCAATGATCCGCTCAAGCAGTGGAAACTGTCTCCGGTTGACCTGGCCTCTCTGGACAAGTGGGATTCCTACACTGAAGCTAAAGAGTCCATGTTCTTCTACACCGACACAGCCGACGCACCATGGACTGTTATCAAATCTGATGACAAGAAACGCGCCCGCCTGAACGGCATCCGTCACGTCCTGAACTCACTGCCATATCCAAACAAAAACCCGGATATCCAGATCGAGCCAGACCCGCTGATCGTTGGTAACGCCAGCCAGGTACATGAAAAGGGCGAGCATGTTCGCTAATTTCTGAACGGCATCTCCCTCTTGCGGGCGTGTTTTCTGTTGCGCCCGCTTTTTCGCCCTCTTCTTTTACAGTATTCTTTTCGAGCAGCCACCTGTTTTCAGGTAGCTATGCCAGGCCATTATTCTCAATGGCAACACCGTACCTATAAGTTCAGACAACGACTTACCCACTCAACGCGATATTTCGCCAACACTCTCTTTACCCATGGCTCTCTTTCTCCAGAGATCTATACCCAGAACCACATTCACCCGGACATACATTTAGCCAGGCAACGCTCAGAGAGAGCGCTCAAGCTATCCAATACAATCGGTCAACAAAAGCATTCCGTGCTACGAACCATTTCCCGTATAAAGCGTACTAAACGTACTGAAGAAACAGGTTATAACCCCCGAAATAACCGCCTTGTATCGGAGATCGAAAATGGCAGACCGACTTACCCGCATCTACACCCGTCGTGGCGATAGCGGCCAGACCTCGCTGGCCAGTGGCACCCGCGTTGATAAATATGACCTGCGCGTCGAGGCCATGGGCGAACTGGACGAACTGAACTGCCAGCTGGGGCTGCTACTCAGCCACCTGGATAACAATGACAGTCTGCGCCCAATACTGGCCTCTCTGCAACATCGGCTATTTGATATGGGCGGTGAAATTGCGATGGATAACAACAATTATCAGGCACTGACGGCCGACGATGTTAATCAGCTGGAACAATCGCTGGATGCTCTCAATGACACATTACCGCCATTGAAAGAGTTTATTCTTCCTGGAGGTTCCCAGACTGCGGCACTGTGCCATCAAAGCCGCGCCCTGTGTCGTCGTGCCGAGCGACGGCTTTATCAGCTAGCCGAGCAACACTCAGTCAATCCGCAATCACTGGCCTGGCTGAACCGGCTGTCTGATCTGCTGTTCGTCTGCGCCCGCGTACTGGCCCGGCGCAACAACGGCCAGGAAGTGCTATGGAACAACCAGCGCTAACACCGTGACACGAACCATGTATTAACACCAATCGTATTCACTAACACTGACTATCAACTCATGGAGCAGGAGATCATCAATGGACAAGGACACATTTACCGAGCTGCTATGCAACACTGACCTTGAAGGCCTGGTGTTCAACAACATCCATAAAGGTAGTGTCAGCATCATCAGCAATAACCAGGGCCGCATCCACTACCACCGCGGCAAAGACACCATCAGCTTCAAATACAGCCACCTTTACAAAGCCTGGGATGCTTTTCGTGGCGAAAGCATCACCTGCGAAGTTCTGAAAGCCTGGAAACCGTCCCTGTTTGACTCCCGCGCCCACCCCAAGGCAGGCTATGACAGCAACTGCGGGGTCTTTCTGTTTCTGTTGGAGCACCTCGGCCTGGCCCGTGAGGTAAACCGCAAAGGCCGTAAATACAGCGCAGAACTGCTGGCAGAACAGAATTAATCCCGCCTACTGTTAGCACATTGCAGGCACCTGTATCACAAAGACAGATGCCTGCAATAAAAGGCACAATAACGTAGACTGCGCTGTCTGCTCACATCACACCAATGACAGAGGATGTCTACGCCCATGACAACACCTGTATACAGACGATTACCACTGGCTCTGTTAACAACCCTGACCACCAGCAGCATCATAACAGCAACAAGCGCAACAGCAGCGGTAGTGGGAAGCAGTTATCTTCCCTCTGAAGAAGTAAACTGGGTTCGCTATATAAATCATTCAGAGCATGGCCTGGTGTCCACCGCAGACCCTCGCTTCAAACAAGATATTGAACACTGTATTGATCAAGTGTTCCTGCCAGAAAATACCAGCATGCCGCTTTCACTGTACGCTACTCATAAGGTTCGAACTTATAGCCGTATTTTTGCTGAAAGCTCATCCACCACCTCCGATAAGATGATGGCAATTGAGCATCCCGATGAAGAATCCATTTCTGACTACATCCAGGATAAAAACAGGCTGTTGTGGGACAGTATTTATAATGAAGAAGGGGTAAAACTTTGCCTGCGTCAGAAGATGAACCTCTCTCTGACGGGTATTTCTTTGGCTTTTTCAAAAAAAACGGGAGCCCAGCTGGAATATAACTTAGATCAAAAGCATTACCAGCCAGCAGCCGTCCACGTTGATAACATTGTGCAAACAGATATTTATATGGGGATAAAAGACGTAAAAATATTCCCACCAAGCGCAAGCTACCCTGTTAAAGCAGCTCAACAGTGCCAGGCACAGGCGTTAAAATCACCCATCAAAGGTTTGCCTGAATATGCCGATATAGTCTATTTGCGAAGCCTTTATCAGAAAATCTTTATCAGTTATGCCTCCCCCAGAATGATTACAGCAGGAAAGTACACCTTTGGTATAGAAGATCTTAAAAAGCATTATGAAGCTGATTTCCTGAGTCAGTCAGATAAAGATCACCTATACATACAACGTCTACGGCTGATGAACCAGACACTCACTGCTTATGATCGCTGTATGAAAGAGCAATACCATCTGCTTCCGCAGCCACTGACTGTTCTATACGATATGAGCGGAAAAAAACCTGTACTCATGGAATTCAAGCTAATGCTGCACGGGTTCAGGAAGAGTCAGTTTACAGAGGAAAAAACCTCTGACCCGCAAACAACTGATAGTGACGACTCAGCAATAAACACTGACGCAAAATAACTTCAACCCATCACGAACAGTAAAACCAACATGGCCCGATACAGGGTGATAAACACTCCAGCACCTTGCCGATTATCAAAGCGCTGCCGACACTGATACTGAGCCGTCCAGCCAGCGAAACATAACTTGCTGGCTGCTGGCTGCTGGCTGCTGGCCGCTGAACAACCATCGTCACACAATACCGGGCTTGGTGTGCCCCCCTTCTTTTCCACTGCATAAGCCTGCTGCATTGCGGTCTCAGTTGCCACCTCCAGCATCAGATCAAGCTGACTGCTTACCGCCTCAGGGTACAAGGTGTACCCCCCGCCAAATTTCGACTAAAGTTCAGCTACCCATCACTCAACTCGATCAGGTAGCCTTCAGACTCGAAGGAACGTAGCAGCAGCCGATAGCCATGGTATGATCAGCGGATGAAAACCAGTATCGACCACCTCCCCGCCTCCAAACAGCAGGAACTTGACTATATCGTCAAGGTAATCCGTGATGAGTTTGAACAGGTAACCGGCTTTTCTGAAGGCAAGAAAAAGCACTCCCGCATTCTGAAAATCATTCTGTTTGGTAGCCATGCAACGGGGAAATGGGTAAATGACCCCGTTAATGGCTATCTGAGCGATTATGATATTCTGGTTATTCTGAATACCGATGAGCTAAAAGATGAACATAAGATATGGATGCGTGCAGAAAACCGTATTCAGCTTTATATAAAACCACCGATTACATTGATTGTGCATAGCCTGCATGAGGTTAACTCAGCACTGGCCGAAGGTCAGTACTTCTTTACTGATATAAAGCAACAAGGGGTTGAACTTTATTCTGATGATGGACGGGAGCTGGCAACGGCTAAGAACTTAAGTCCTGAAGAGGCAAAGGTTATTGCTGAGCGTCACTTTAAACAGTGGATACAAAGTGGAAGCGAATTTATAGATTTTGCAAAGTTTGGTCGAGATACAGGAAGACTAAATAAAGCTGCGTTTTTGCTACACCAGGCAGCTGAGGCACTGTACTCCTGTGTAATGCTGGTGTACACCAACTATAAGCCCAACACCCATAACCTGGTGCAACTGAACAATATGGTGATCTCGCAGGAGATGCGATTCACCGAAGTTTTTCCTCAAAACACCCGCTTCGCGCGCAGCCGCTTCCAATTGCTAAAACGTGCCTATGTAGAGGCTCGTTACTCCGAGCATTACGAGATTAATACCGAACAGCTGGACTGGTTGATTGAACGGGTTGAGTTACTGCAAAAGCTGACCAAGGAACGGTGTGAAGCACGTATAGTGTACGTGCCCTAGCAAACCAGACTG
>JAOXSF010000157.1 GCA_025800125.1 Marinobacterium sp. | reverse complement strand
TTCAGCAGGTTTCGGTGTTTATCACGTACTCGAACTTTCAAAGTCTTTGTATGTTTCACGTTTCAAATTATAACGATAGCCATGGATCATGGCAGGCACTGTATTGCCCGTTCGGCAATTCATTAAGCAAAAAACTGTTCATATTGGAGGCTTTCGCCTCCCGCGCTATCCTTCCCCGCACTAGAAGCACGGGGCTTGTCGCGCATTCTGGTCAGTAAAGAGATAGAAGAACCGAGCAAGCCTCTACACGCTCGGAAAATACGCTGACGGCTTATCCGCCAGCGAAGAGCATTCAGGACAACGATAAATGGAAGTCATCCGCATCGAGATGCGCAGGAAACGCCTGGCGAAAGGCCTGTAATGACTGAAAATTCAGCGTCGTTGTTTCTATAAAAGCAAGACCAGGCTCAGCATCCAGCACTGGAACACCTTTGAAATCCACCAGCATGGAGTCTCCGCTGTACTCCAGTCCATTACCGTCCATACCTACCCTGTTTACTCCAGCTACATAACACAGGTTCTCAATCGCCCGGGCCTGCAATAACGTGCGCCAAGGGTGACGACGCGGTGCTGGCCAGTTTGCAACACAAAGCAGCAGATCATAATCACCACGATTACGACCAAACACTGGAAATCGCAAGTCATAACAAACCAGAGGCAGAATCCGCCAGCCACGGTAGTGAAAAATAGTACGCTGTGTCCCTGGCAAATAGTGGCTATGTTCATCTCCCATTCGAAACAGGTGACTCTTATCATAGTATTGCAGGTTACCATCAGGCTCGGCCAGAAACAGTCGATTCACATAACCACCGTCTACAGCAATCGCCAGACTGCCTGAAATAGCACACTTCAACTGAACAGCCTGCTGTTGCAACCACTGCACACTCTCACCTTCCTCTGGTTCAGCAACCTGCTCTGGTGCCATGGAAAAACCGCTACTGAACATTTCGGGCAGAATAATCAGATCACTCTTGCCAGCCAGGCAAGCGATTTTCTCAGCCAGCATCTGACGATTCTGCGGCGGATTTTGCCAATGCAACTCTGCCTGCACCAGACTGATTTTCAACTCATTCTGAGGGGGCTCTGCTGATTGCAGATTGTCCGATACGTGTGATTTGATCATTTAATGGTTCCTTTATCACAGCCGATCAGATTTGGCATAAGCGTTGGGCTGCATCTTGCAGCGTATCAGTATTCTTTGCGAAACAGAGGCGAATCAGTTTAGCTTCCAGAGGTTGCTCACAGAATGGCGACAATGGAATAGCAGCAACCCCAGCCTGAGTTGTCAACCAATGGCAAAAGTCAATATCAGAGCGTTCGCTGATTGCACTGTAATCTACTAATTGAAAATAAGTTCCAGCACTGGCACTGAAACTGAAACGACTATCAGCCAGCAAGCTGTTAAACAAATCGCGCTTTTGCTGATAAAAAGCAGGCAGCTGTTGATCATGCTCTGGCTCGGCCTGAAGATAATCTGCTAACGCCAGCTGCATCGGGGTACTGATGGAAAATGTCAGATACTGGTGCACTTTTCGCAGTTCCGCACTCATTGCTGGCGGCGCAATACAGTAACCTACCTTCCAGCCTGTAGTGTGGTAGGTTTTTCCAAACGACGACACCACAAAAGCACGTTCAGCAAGCTCTGGAAAACGCAGTAAACTTTGATGAAGCAGGCCATCAAACACAATGTGTTCATACACCTCATCTCCTAGTAGCAGAATATTTGTACCTTGAAGTAATACAGACAATTGCTGCAAATCTTCATCTGACAACACCGCACCCGTCGGGTTATGGGGTGTATTCACAATAATCATACGGGTGCGAGGGCCTATCGCTCCCCGCAGAGCAGACCAGTCAATCGAGAAATCAGGTAATAGCAACGGCAATCGGATAGTCACACCACCATTCAATTCAATGGCTGGCTGATAACTGTCGTAGCAAGGATCAAACAGAATCACCTCGTCTCCACTGCGGACCACAGCACTGATTGCCGCAAATAACGCCTCTGTTGCACCACAAGTGATCGTAATCTCCTGTTCTGCACAAACCTCAGCTCCATAACAGCGAGCCACCTTTGCAGCAATCGCCTGGCGCAACTGTGGTGTACCCGTCATTGGCGCATACTGATTTGCGCCCTGGCCGATATAGTGCGCAACACGCTCACGCAGCAATTGAGGACCATCAAAATCAGGGAAGCCCTGGGACAGGTTGATCGCCTCATGCTCAGCTGCTAACTGAGACATCCGGGTAAAAATGGTCGTACCTAATGCGGGTAGTTTACTGGCCGGGTAAAGCATGACGTAAAGAACACTCCTGTGCAGCAGAGAAATAGAAGCCTCAAAGCATACAGGAAAGCAGACGTTCAATGTGGCCGTTCCACCATGGCCGGCTTCCATGACAGTCGGCTTTCATGCACGGCCATCTACCACAACTCCTTACCACCGCTGGTAACGACAAGGCTTGTTGCGTTTCAATTTTTTGCGCAAAGTATGGAACCCTTGGGAACAGGTCTGTCAAACTGAACACCTGATTCCATGACAGAAGGAGCTGCACGGTGGCTGCTTCTGCCAATATATGACACATAAGGAAGACCCTATGGCTGAACCGAAATGCCCGGACTGCTCTATAGAAGGCATGGAGCACATCGTTTCCAAAGACAGTGAAGAAAAAGCACGGGACAACAGAGCCTGGTTCCAGGTTGCATATTGTGACAATTGTGGCCATATCTACGGAGTGTTTGCCAAACACACCATGAATCACCCGGTAGGGCGTGGCAGTCCGCAGCTGGTGCTGAACCGTTAACCATCAAGCAGGACTATTCGTAGCCTGCTGCTTTCACCGCTCTATTTCGCCCCAGCCCCCTGTAATAGCTCTTTCATGATGACACGCGCCTGCTCACAGCACTGGCGCGCTCCCCTTCTTTCAATTCTCTGTCCTATGGTTACAGCCTCTACTGTTGCCCTGCGGTCTGTCCAGGCCCTCCGTCCGACTTACCACCCTGTCCGACTTATTACCTTGTTTAAGCACATTAGCTAGCAAGCCTTCCACACAAACACCCAAACAAAAAGACTGGATTAAAAATGAAATATAAAATCTCATTTTTATGTTGACCATCATTGGCTTTATCCACTAACCTGACCCAATCAATGAAAATTGAGATTCAGAGTATCAAAATAATATGCTGACACCCTCACACGAGTGAGATACCAGCATTCAGAATAACAACGGGAGCCCTGAAGAATGACTAATCGCATCGTCCTGCCACGCATCATGCAAACCGGCGCTGGTGCCAGCAAAGAGATTCCACAAATTCTGGCCAGCCTGGGCTGCAACCGTCCTCTGATCATCACCGATAAAATGATGGTAGAACTGGGCTACGTACGCCAGCTTGAAGAAGTGCTGGGTGCCGCACACATCCAGAGTGATGTATTTGCAGACACCGTCCCCGAACCTACCGCCGCATCTATCACCGCCGGGGTAGAAAAAGTGCGGGCGGGTGACTTCGATTCCATCATCGCACTGGGCGGCGGTAGCCCTATCGATTCTGCCAAAGCGATTGGTATCCTGGGTAAATTTGGCGGCGAAATGCGCGACTATAAATTCCCTCGCGATGTCTGCGAAGAAGGACTGCCGCTGATCGCTATTCCGACCACCGCCGGTACCGGCTCTGAGGCAACCCGTTTCACTATCATCACCGACGAAACCTGTGATGAAAAAATGCTCTGTGTCGGCCTGGGCTTTATGCCAGTTGCCGCGCTGATCGACTATGAGCTGACCATGAGCGTGCCGCCGCGTGTCACCGCTGATACCGGTATCGACGCTCTGACCCACGCCATTGAAGCTTATGTCAGCCAGAAAGCGAATCCATACAGTGACAGCCAGGCCCTGGCAGCGATGAAAATGATCGCGCCAAACCTGCGTACTGCCTACCACGAACCACAGAACAAAGCTGCCCGTGAAGCGATGATGCTGGGCTCTACCCTGGCAGGCATTGCGTTTTCTAACGCCTCCGTTGCATTGGTACACGGCATGAGCCGACCGATTGGGGCTGCTTTTCACGTACCCCATGGTCTGTCTAATGCCATGCTACTGCCGACAGTAACTGAATTCTCTATTCCTGCGGCAGCGGAACGCTACGCTGACTGTGCCCGCGCCATGGGCGTAGCGTCCGAAGCTGACAGCACTGAGGTTGCTAACGACAAACTGCTGACAGAACTGAACGCCCTGAACAGCGAGCTACAGGTGCCAACACCTGAAGGCTTTGGTATCGAGCGCGAAACGTTCTTCAGTTTGATGCCAACCATGGCCGAACAAGCACGGGTATCGGGCTCACCGAATAACAACCCGCGTGTACCGACTGTTGACGAGATGGTCGAGCTGTACGCGAAGCTCTGGTAATTAAAAGCCTGGGTAATTAAAAGCCCGAGTAATTAAAAGCCCGGCCTATAAAGCCCGAACAGAACCTGCCGTCGATATCGTACCGACGGCCTGAGAACTGCACAGCTACCGGTCTGCTGATCGGTAAACCGTAAAAATAAGACCCATAAAAGGTAGTAAACGATGACCACCATTGCAGGACACCTGATCAACGGCGAGATGATCGCTGACAGCACCCGCACCCAGCCAGTTTTCAACCCGGCAACCGGCCAGGCGACCAAAGAGGTTGCTCTGGCATCCGTTGAAACCGTTGAAGCCGCAATCGCGGCTGCACAGGCCGCCTATCCGGAATGGCGTAATACACCGGCCATCAAACGTGCCCGTGTTATGTTCCGCTTCAAAGAACTACTGGAGCAGAATGCAGATCGTATCTGCGAACTGATTGGTGAGGAACACGGCAAGATCTCCCACGATGCTGCCGGTGAATTACAACGTGGAATCGAAAACGTCGAATACGCTTGCGGTATCGCAGAACTGCTCAAAGGCGAATATAGCAAAAATGTTGGTCCGGGCATCGACTCCTGGAGCGAATTCCAGCCACTGGGTGTGGTGGCGGGTATTACACCATTCAATTTCCCGGCGATGGTGCCAATGTGGATGTTTCCGCTGGCCATCGCCTGTGGTAACACTTTCGTCCTGAAGCCATCCGAGCGAGACCCAAGCTCCACTCTCTTTATCGCCCAGTTGGCCCATGAAGCAGGCCTGCCAGCCGGTGTATTGAACGTTGTTAACGGCGACAAGGAAGCGGTTGATGTACTGCTGACAGACGAGCGTATCAAAGCGGTCAGCTTCGTAGGCTCCACGCCAATCGCCGAGTACATCTACAGCACAGCAAACGCCAACGGCAAACGCTGCCAGGCACTGGGTGGCGCGAAAAACCACGCTATCGTGATGCCAGATGCGGATATGGATAACGCAGTAAACCAGCTGCTGGGCGCGGCCTTTGGCTCCTCCGGTGAGCGTTGCATGGCACTGTCCGTTGCCGTTGCCGTAGGCGATGCCGCTGCGGATGCACTGGTCAGCAAAATGAAAGAAGCGATGCAGAACCTGAGCGTTGGTGCCTACAGCGACAGCAGCAACGATTTCGGCCCGGTGATCACCCGTCAGCATCAGCAGAAAGTGAATGGCTATATCAGCAGCGCTGAAGAGGATGGCGCAACTGTAGTCGTGGATGGCCGTAACCCACAGGTTGAAGGCTTTGAAGAGGGCTTCTTCGTTGGTGCAACGCTGATTGATGGTGTAACACCGCAGATGGTCAGCTATAAAGAGGAAATTTTTGGCCCGGTACTACAGGTTGTACGGGTAAACAGCATGCAGGAAGCGATGCAACTGATCGACGATCATGAGTACGGTAACGGCACCTGTATATTCACCCGTGACGGTGAAGCAGCACGCTACTTTTCTGACCACATTCAGGTTGGTATGGTCGGCATCAACGTACCACTACCCGTACCTGTGGCTTACCACAGCTTCGGTGGCTGGAAACGCTCTCTGTTTGGCGACTTGCACGCCTACGGCCCGGACGGTGTACGTTTTTACACCAAGCGTAAAACCATCACACAGCGCTGGCCATCCGCCGGTGTACGTGAAGGTGTCAACTTCTCCATGCCGACAATGAAGTAAAACCTTGGGCTCACTGAAACCTTGGGCTCACTGAAACCTTGGACTCACTGAAACCTTAGCTTCATTGAAACCTTAGCTTCATTGAAACCTCAGCTTCACCGAAACCATGTTAGCTGGGTGGCTGTGTGCCGAAACAGCCACCTACACCTTATGAGCGATCCATATTTTTACTGATTACTATTATCTGGCCGCCCCGTCTGACGGCCGTTTTCCTCTATAATCGCACCCCGAGCAGCCGTACAGTCATCAGGATTCATCTGCACACTGACACCGGCAACACACCAGATATTGATAGACCAAAACAGCACAGAACAGGACAGCTGACCGAATGAGTACCCAGCGCCGTGAAAAGGGCTCGTCAATTGTACGGGTTCTGGAAATTCTGGAAGCAATTGCAACCAGTGAACAACCCATGTCTCCGACCGACCTGGCCTTCCGGCTTGATATACCCAAGCCCACTGCACACCGACTGGTAAATACGCTGGAAGCAGAAGGCTTTATACAAGCCAATATGCGAGGCAATTTGATACCCGGAGAACGTTTTCAGCGCACGGCTCTCGGGGCTCTTTATGCCAGCCGTGACCGCGCTCAACGCAGGGCAATTCTTCAGAGCTTGTCACGGGAAACCGGCGAGACTTGCGGTATTGCCATTCCCGACGGCACTGAAATGATCTATTACGACCGGGTTGAAGCAAACTGGCCTCTACGTATCCATTTACCCGTGGGCGGCAGAGTGCCTGCCTGGTGTACCTCTGGCGGCAAACTCTATCTCAGCAGCCTGCCCGACAGTCGCCGCAGCCGTCTTCTAAACAACCTGCCGCTGGAACAACTGGCCCGTAATACCTTCATCACACCAGAGAGTCTGGAACAGGAGCTGCAACGGATTGATCGTCACCAGTATGGCGAAGATAACGAAGAATTCATCGACGGTATGGTGGCAATTGCCGTCCCGATTATAAACGATGATGGCCAACTGGTTGCCAGCCTGTTCTGCCATGCACCGCTGGTGCGCAAAAGCCTGGAACAACTTCGCCAGTACCTTCCTCAGATGCGTTATGCTGCCACCGAGCTGTCACAGCTGATCTGTGAGCGGGAAAACAACCGTATTGAGAAATAATCTGCCAGGCTGAGAGTAAGACTACCGCTTTTGTCATTGTCATCTTGCCGTGAAAAGATGACAGGGAGCTCTCAATGCCAGCATATTCAGCACTGCGTCGATGTTTACTTGCTTCCTTCCTGTTACTTACAGTGTCAGTCACTTCCTTCAGCCAGGCGGCCAGATTCAAGCTGGCCCCACAAAACAGCGTCATTGGTGAGCTACAGCTGATACCTGCGGCGCAGGGAGATACGCTAGTCAGGCTAGCGCGTCAACATAATCTGGGATACCAGGCAATCATTCAGGCCAACCAGGCCACTGATCGCTGGCTACCGGTAGCAGGCACACCGGTGGTACTTCCTACACGTTTTATTTTGCCCGACAGCCCCCGTCAGGGATTGGTCATCAACCTGGCTGAAATGCGGCTGTACTATTATCCGAAGCAATTTCCTGGAGAGGTCTGGAGTTTTCCCATCGGCATTGGTCGTCAAGGCTGGCAAACCCCTGTCGCAAAAACACAGATTCATAGCCGGATTGCCAACCCGCGCTGGACACCGCCACGCTCTATCCGTGAAGCTTATGCAATCAAAGGCATCGAGCTCCCTGAATATATTCCCCCGGGCCCGGAAAATCCGTTAGGTGATCATGCACTCATGCTAACATTACCCGGTTACTTACTACACGGTACAAACCGCCCAGCTGGCGTTGGGATGCGGGTCAGCCATGGCTGTATTCGCCTGTATCCAGAAGATATAGCACAGCTGTACCAGCAGGTTCGCGCCGGTACACCCGTACAGATTATTGACCAATCCACCAAGCTAGGCTGGCAGGGCAACCAGTTACTACTGGAGGTGCATACGCCTGCTTATGCCCATACAGCATCCGATATAAACAGAGCCAACCAGAAACGGAGCCTTATGCAGAAGATTCGACAACTGAATGCAACAACACAGATTGACTGGCCTGCGGTTCGCAGAATCATTCAAAGCGCCAACGGAGTACCCGGAATTATAGGTATACGCCACAATAACGATGAACGGGAACATCTGAGTCACGAGCAAGCAAGAGAAAACACACCGGGCAGAAACCAGTCAGGTTAAGCAGAGCGTCCTGCTCTGCGTAAGAAGGTCGCAAGGAATAGTGATAGAAGGTAGAAAAGCGCTTTGACTCCGATTATTTACGCATTGAGTCTTCAAATGCACGGTTAATACGTGCCCGGTTGCTCTGACAACATGCCTGAGCATTACCGGCAGCATTCATGGCAGCGTTAGCATCCTGTGATGCCTGACCCGCAGCATCCATCGCCTGTTGCGCCAGAGAACGCACCTCGTTCAGTTCAGAGGTACTCGCGCAACCTGCCATCAACGTGGCAGTCAAAAGTGCAACAGCAAGTCGGGGTAACTTCATGATAAGGCCTCCATCGGCTGGCATATAGCAAAGTGCTGTAGCCAGAGTATAGCCAGGAACTGCATGCTGACAGTGCCTGAACCATACCAAAAAGCCTTTTATCTCAAAGTGTTACACCAGGTTAACAAATACAGACCAACACTGTTTCAGCCACCATACACTTATGCGTTGCGTATGCTTACAGCAAGGCTATGAGGTAGCCCCTTCGTATTCCTGCTCTTTATTTTATTCTCAGAGTGTTATCACTCTTCATAGTCTTCTTCATATACTTCGATACGAAACGCATCCATAGTATATCCGGCGGTGCCCAGTTCATGCTCTGACTGTGCCACTGATAACTTACCTGTTACCCAGATTGCATCGTATAAATTTTCTACACGTACACCGGGTTCATATCGCACATGCACCATCTGATTCGCAGGCGGTGGCGGGACATGGATACAGGCACCAAAGTACGGCACCAGGAAGAAACTGGACACCTGATCGCCAATGCCCTCCAGCGGCACAACAAAGCCGGGCAGTTTCACCATTTTGCCATCCAGCTCAGGCCGTGCTGGAGCCGATTTAAGGCTGATCATCATTTCATCCAGTGCCTGCTGCGCACGAGGATCAAAATCATCCAGCGAACCAAACTGCTCTGTCATGGCAAAAATCTTATCCGGGCTGAAGTCAGCCGGCATCAGGTTGTCCCATTCAAGCGTTTCAACAGTCTGCCCGTTGACGCTTTCAGCAGAGCTTGATAACGGTACAAATAGCGTACTCAGACAAAAACAGCACACAGCAACCGCACGTAGTACAGCAAGGCGGGGCATCACAATACTCCGGTTAATTAGAGTTTTACGCTCAAACCATCCGCCAGAGCATGACGACAGGCCTGCCAGGCCGGGATTAACCCGGACAAAGTGCCAGCCAGCATCACCATACCCAGTAATTGCAACTGCCAGCCGGTTAGCGCACCGAGTGCTATTTTCAGCCCCAATTGCTGTTGAATCAATGGCTGTGCCAGATAAAGACCGGCATACATAAGTACAGTACCCAGGATACAGGCAACCAGGGTAATCAGCATGGTTTCCAGCATTAACAGCGCCAGAATATGCCATGGTCTGGCCCCTACTGACCGCAAAATTGCCATTTCTCTGCGCCGCTCATTCAATGTACTAAGTAATACCGTCAGCATTCCCAGCAGCCCTGTCAGTACAACCAATGCAGAAATTGCCAATAACGCCTGCTCTGCTACACCAATCAGCTGCCATAGTTGCTGCAGCGCAACCCCCGGCAAAATAGCCAGTAGCGGCTCTCCCCGGTAGTTATTAATAGCCCTTTGCAGCTGAAAAGTAGCCACTTTTGATTTCAACCCAACCAGAAAAGCCGTTACCTGAGTGGGCTGGAGTTGTTCCGGGGTAAACTCTGTCACAGTTTTGCCGGGCAGTTTAACACCACTTTCCCAACCGACATGGATCGCTTCAATCGCTTCCAGGCTCACATGGAGACTCTGGTCAACGGGGGTTCCCGTCGGTGACAGAATGCCGGTTACGGTAAAAGGCTGGTCATCATGTTTAGCAAAACTGGTACTCCCCATACCATGCGCCACAACAATTTTATCACCCAACTGATAACCAAGCTCCCGCGCTACGCGAGAGCCCAGTACTACATCATGCAGTTGGGTAAATGATTTGCCTTCAGCAAACGTCAGCGGCTGCTTGCGCCCGTAACGATAGAAACGAAAATAATCCTGATTGGTGCCAATAACGGAATAACCCCGATGAGAATCTCCCAGCGCAATGGGTACAGTCCAGGCAACCTGGCGGTGACCGGCTATTTTCTGATAGCTTTCCCAGCTTATATTATTTGTCGCATTCCCCATGCGAAACACGGAATAAAGCAACAGCTGTACCTGACCACTACGAGCCCCCACCACCAGATCAGTACCCGAGATGGTATTGGCAAAGCTGGTGCGCGCTTCCACTCGCACCTTTTCGACACCCAGTAGCAGTAAGACACTCAGACTGATCGCCAACAGCGTTAACAATACACTGGTACGACGGTTTAATAGACTGCGCCAGGCAAGCCCCAGCAACATCAGTGACTGGCTGGAGCTTGACGGCCAGAACGTTGATCTTTTCATCATTAACCCACCTGCCCAGCAATTTCAGGCAATGACGCTGCCCGCTGGAAGTAAGGTTTGAGGCTATGGTCATGGCTGACAAATAGCAATGCACTCTGACTGTGCTCAACCTGAGCGGTCAGCAACTCAATAAAAGCCTGTCGTCGGTCGCTGTCCAGAGCGGAAGTAGGTTCATCCGCGATAATCAGTTCAGGGTCACCAATCAGCGCGCGGACTGCTGCAACACGTTGCTGCTGACCAACAGACAACTGTGAAACAGGTCGTTTAAGAAGCCCATTATGGTCAAGTTCCAGCGTAGCCAGTAAATAACGAGCAGCCTCGACCTCACTACCAAAGCGCTCACAGGCCCGCTGACGGCGTAACAGTGAAAAACGGCAGGGAAGTAACACATTGTCGAGTAACGACAGGTAAGGCAGCAGATTAAAAACCTGAAAGATAAACCCCAGGTGATCAGCTCTGATTCGATCACGCTGACGCGCCGAGCAACTGCTGAAAGGAGCGCCCAGTAACTGAATTTCCCCGCTGCGGGGTGTCAACACCCCAGCCAGCAGGTTTAGTAAGGTCGTTTTTCCACTACCAGAAGGGCCATGCAGAAACAGCCTTTCCCCTCGATGCAATTGGAAGTCATCAACGGTCAACAAATCTGGCTGATCAGGCCAGCCGAAATGAAGGTTGGACAGTGCAACAGCACACCCGGCAACAACAGCGGTCATATCTGGCAGCAGTTCCTTGACTATTCAGGGGTCAGAGCATTGAAGTCTTAAAACTTTACTGTGTAATCTGTAGCAGACAGCCCCTTAGAGCCCTGCCCTGCTGGTACAGCCCACTGAGCATCAACCTCTTCCATGCCAGAGAAAGCCTTAAACAGGTTCACCTGCACTGTATTGAGTTGCTGAGGCTGCATACAACGGTAGTGCCAGCTAACTTCAATATCCGAGTGGCCTCCTTCATGCTCATGCTCATGCTCATGCTCATGCTCATGCTCATCATGATGGGCATGACCTTTATGATCAGCATGGTCTTCATGGTCATGTTCACCATGTTCTTTATGCGACTTGCTTTCGTGGTCATGATCGTGATCATCATGCCCTTTGCTGTCATGACCATGGCCTTCATGGCCTTCACTTTCATCCAGCAAAGATTGTTTGATCTCAACCTTATCCAGCAGACAGAGTGCAGCTTCCGGTAACGTCAGCATGTCGCCCTGGCGCAACGTTTTCAGCATTTTTTCCACAGTTTCATGCTGCGCTTCAGTACGCACTTCATGCTCAAAACCAGCCAGATTGGCGGCCGGACTTTCCAGTACAACCGAAAGTTCTTTACCTTCCAGCGCGATCAGCAGCTGGGCATGGCCATGTTCATGTGCACCGAGCTGTTCAAACGCATGTGCCTGAGATACGGCAGCAGAAAGTGCCAGTATGGATGCCGGAGCCAGCAGTGATCTGATCATCGGAGTCTCTCTTGAAAGTGTTATGGAGTTACAAATATGAAAAGCACATTAATTGATATAACATAACAATTCAATCATGCAGGCTCAGCTCTGAAATCTGTATTCAGATACCCGCACAAGTCACTACTCAGCAGCAGATACCACGGGCCAGATAACCGAAAAACATAAAAAAGGCGACCTTTTCGGTCGCCTGTAAAGGAAGTCACTTTTCCGGCTAGAAGGACTCAGTAAACAACTGACCTCACGACTGCCAGTAATCACGATACTGGCTATGGCCTTACTACTGAAATATTTCTGCCTCTACTGGTAATTCGCAGGCACAGGGGAACGGTTTTGCCTACAGAAGGCAAGCCTGAAAACCACGCAGCGAGCACATTCTACCGACCAGACAGGAGAACACCAGTCTATTTTTTAAACGACAGTTTAATGCGATTATATTTTACACCTGCTTCGATAGCCTTCATCAATGTACGTTATACAAGGTTCTTCAAGCCTCCAGTAACAAGGTACCTAACAGACTCAGCGCTTCTCTTCGCCGTTTATGCCATGGATGCGCAAAACTTAATCGCAAGCAATTACGGTAGCTGGCTCTGGAAGTAAACAATGCCCCCGGCGTAATCACCACTCCAGCATGACGAGCCTGCTGATAGACCGCCAGAGTATCAACCGATTCCGGTAACTCCAACCAGAGGCATAACCCACCCTCAGGCTGACTGATACGCACAGGCAGACTCCACTCGCTCAACATCTGCACCAACTGGTCTCGCTGATCCTGAAGCTGCAATCGCAAACGGCGCAGGTGGCGGTCATACCCCCCATCTGCAATAAAATCGGCAACACCCTGTTCAATAAAACGATTGCCTGCCAGCATATTAACAAGCTTTATCTGTTCTATTTTTTGCTGCCAGCGGCCCGCTACAATCCAGCCTAATCGCAGATCTCGGGATAACGACTTGGATACAGAGCCACAGAGAATAACTCGATCATTATGATCCAGTGCTTTTAAAGGCGAAGGTGTGGTGCCAAAAGCAAGATCAGCATAGATGTCATCCTCAATCACAACCAGATCATACTGTTCAGCCAGCGCCAGCAGACGGGCTCGCGCAGCCTGTGGCATCAGACTGCCGGAGGGAGTTGCAAACGCTGGAGTGACGACAACGGCTTTAACCTGCCAGCTTTGCAAGGCACGCTCCAGACCATCCATATCCATACCTGTGTCGGTGCTAGCGGGAATCTCCAGAATTTTCAGTCCCAGAGACTCCGCCAATTGAATCACACCATAAAAACCTGGCGACTCCACAGCCACAATATCACCGGCGTCACAACAAGCCATCAATGCCAGAAACAACGCATGTTGACAGCCCGCCGTAATGCTCACTTGCTCTGCATCAAACAGACACCCCCGACGCTGATAACGACGCATAAGCTGTTCACGCAACGCAGTAACACCACGTGGATCATCATAGTACTGGTGCTGCAAGCCCCGCTGATGCCGCAATGCCCTTGCGACAGCGCGGTTAAGTTCTACAATACCCGGCGGCATATCTGTACGCCGGTCTGTATCTGGCAGGATATCGAATGCAGCACCACGACGCATAATATCGCCAATCAATGCAGGAACCGTGACCAGTGCCGGAGGCGTATCTGCTGTAAAATCATCGGACTTGCCAACTCCAGCCTCGCTACCCCTGTGCTGCAAACGGACGAAGTAGCCCGCTTTTGGCCGGGCCTCCACCAGCCCTCTGGCCTCCAGCCGATTATACGCGTGCAATACGGTTGCTTTGGATAACTCACGTTCACGGCATAATGCCCGCACAGAAGGCAATCGGTCTCCTGCCTGCCACCGCCCAGCCTGGATTGCTGCGCTGAACTCCTGCTCCAGCTGTAAATACAGAAACTCACTCATGGTTATTTCGCCTGCACCGCCTCTGTCTGCCTTCTTGCTTTTGTTTTTCTTGCTTTTGTATTTCTTGCCCGTCGGCTTGTTTATCTGGTTATTCCTTACCAGCCGACTCTTATTACTGTGCCTGAGCTAAATCTGTACCGCAATAAAATTATTTTTATGGGCCTGTACCTATTTTTTATGCCACGTATAGTCAGCAATTCCATCCATACAGAGTGAATCGGCCCATCACATTCAGCGGCCGTAATCACCGCCGACGGAGCCGTTATGCAACAGATACCTGTCCGCACCGTATCAACCACTACTGCTGTAGGGGGTAAAATCCACGTTCGCCTGACCAGTGGACGTTTTCAGAACCTGCGCCGTATTATCAGCGGCCCATTATTACTGCTCTACTTTGCTCTGGTATGGGTACAGTATGAGGGACAACCCTGGCTGCTATTCGACTTTGCCAGCCGTCGTGTAACCCTGTTTGGTACCGCGATGGCCTGGCAAGACCTGTCAATTCTGGCAGGCCTGATGATTGCGGGTACATGCTTACTATTTTTTGCAGCCGTTGGCTGGGGACGGGTCTGGTGTGGTTTTGCCTGCCCGCAGAGCATCTGGAGCTGGCTGTTTATCCGCATTGAAACGTTGACAGAGGGCCGTGCAGCCCTGCGTCGCCGTGAGGAAGGCAAACCACTACAGGGCCAACGACTGGTGCGTCGGGTATTGAAACACCTGCTCTGGGTGTTGGCTGCATTGATCACCGCCTTAACCTTTACTGGCTATTTTATACCCATCCGTGAACTGTTTTCACAGATGGCCAATCTGGAAATGGGCCTGACGACTCTGGGCTGGCTGATTACCATGACCGCGCTAACCTACCTTAACGCAGGCCTGGTGCGCGAAAAAATCTGTGTGCATGCTTGCCCATATGCCCGCTTTCAGGGTGTTATGTTTGACGACAATACCCGCACTGTCAGTTACGATGCAGCACGTGGCGAACCCCGCCGTGGACAAGCCGACACAAGCGTAAGGGGAGACTGTGTTGATTGTGACCTTTGTGTACAGGTGTGCCCAACGGGCATCGATATTCGTGATGGGCTGCAATATGAGTGTATTGATTGCGGAGCCTGTATTGATGCTTGCGATGCCGTCATGGATAAAACCGGCAAACCACGCGGGCTGATCGCTTTTCGCAGTGAAAATCAGCTGGCAAAGCAACCCAGCCCGCTGTTACGCCCTCGTCTGCTTGGCTACGGTGCAGTTTTGATGATTACATCACTGGCAGTTATCTATGGTTTTCAGGACCGCAGCAGTCTGGTACTGGAGGTATTGCGTGACCGTAATACCATCACCTGGAGCAATAATCGGGGAGAGCTTTGCAACAGTTACCTGGTAAAAGTGGAAACAGTGGATAGAGACATGCAGGGTTTGTCGTTATCCATTGATGGCCCGCAAGGCCTTTACCCGGTTAACACACAACCACTGACACTGAGTAATGGCAGCACTGAACTGACTTACGCACTCTGTAATCGCAACCCTGATCTGCCAGTACGCAGTGAAATCAGCTTTATTGTGAAAGCGGGTGAAACAAAAGTCAGCAAACATAGTGTATTTTTGCTGGGCGTAAATTAAGCCCTTCAGACCACTCAGCCACATATGTAACAACAGCCACATATATAACAACAGCCCCATGGTGGGCTGTTGTTATAATCAGGTAGCCAGCATAGAGCCATCAGCCCTGCCCTTTCAAAATTACCCGGCGCCTTTTCAAGGCCTTTAAAGACTCAACGCTCAATCTCTGCTAGAGGTACAGGCTCTCCCAGTAGGAAGCCTTGCAGGTAATCAACGCCAATTTCTTCAGCAGTTACTTTAACACTGTCATTATGAACAAACTCAGCAACGGTTTTCAGCCCTAGTCGACGGGCGAAATCGACCACCGTTTCCGCGACCATACGTGCATTGCCATCCTGATCAACCTGACGAATCAGTGAACCATCAATCTTGATGAAATCAATATCCAGTTTCAGCAGATACTCAAAATTGGAATAGCCGGTACCAAAATCATCAACCGCAATCCGACACCCAATCGCACGCGCGCGCGCAAGAAACTGGCTCACCTGTTCAAAATTTTCAATTCCTTCTGATTCCACCAGCTCTAACACCAGACGATCTGCAACACCCAACCGCTGAGCTTCTGACAACAGAAACTCCACAGTCGCATGATCAAGCATATCGTGGGCGGTCAGGTTGATAGAAAAGACCTCTTTGCGCTTGGCAAAGAATGAAAATGCCTGGCGAATAACCAGTCGCGTCAAACAGGTATAAAGGCGCGCCCGTTTAGCTGCCTCCAGAAAAAACCAGGGCGTATACACCTGGCCATCTTCATCTTCCAGCCGCATCAGGCACTCATATTTAGCCACCTTGCCAGTATAAGAGCAGATAATCGGCTGAGCATACAGATGAATCCTGTTGTTATAGATCGCATCACGAATACGCCGCACCCAGCGAATGTTACTTTCAATCTGCTCTCGCAGGCTTGACTCACCATCAAACAGCTCAAATGAACGCTGTCCGGCACGTGCTGTGTGCAAAGCTATGTCAGCTTCAATAAACGCATTACTACCACTGGCAGCACCAACCGCAACACTGATAGACAATTCCTGGCCATCATGGGGCATCGTGTGCTGTGAGACCTGCTGAATCATACGCTGGCAAAACCCGGTAAATGCTTCAGCACTGATTGCCCCCAGACTCAGCACTGCAAACTCATCTCCCGCCAACCGATACAGCTGCATATCAGCCAGCAAACAACCATCAAGTACAACAGCCAGATGTTGTAACAGGCGATCACCTACCCGGTAGCCGAAATACTCATTCACTTCACTGAAGTCAATTACATTAATCAGCGCCAGAGTACACTGCGCCTGATGCTCAATGTCGGCCTGCAACTTTTGTCGATTAGGTAAGCCTGTCAGAGTATCCGTTGTCTGACGACGCAGCAGACTCTCTTTCTCCATCAGATCAGTAACATCATGGCGCAAGGACATAAACTCACAAATCTGCCCTTCTTCATTAAAGAAAGGGATAATTGTGGAGTTAACATAGTAGTCATGGCCTGAATAACTGCGGTTGCGAATAACACCTTTCCAGACACTACCGCTGCGAATGGTGCGCCACATATCACCGAACAGTGCCGGAGGGGTTTCCGGATGACGCACTAGCGTATGTGTCTGTCCAAGTAATTCTTCCCGGCTAAAGCCAGAGATGCGACAGAATTCATCATTAACAAAGGTGATTTTTCCCGTAGCATCTGTTTTAGATACGATACAACCAGCGTCAACCGCTCGACGATATTGCTCCAGCAAATGATGCTGTTGTTCTAGCGAGCGCTGCTGCTTGCTTACCAGGCTCGACAGTTTTTGCTCTCGCTCACGCTGTTCCGTGACATCTGTCAGAAAGCCTTCAAGTATGTAGCACTGTAATTGTTCATCCCAGCGGCCAGTGCCCTGTTCCCAGCACCATCGCTCACGGCCATCCCGTGCTTTCACGCGATATTGCAAACTGAACGGCTGATTCTGCTCCAGCGCAGCGGCGACAACCTGTTCACAATAGCTACGATCGTCCGGGTGAATCAGCTCAACAAATGCAAGCTCCTGATTATCGGTCAGTGCCTCCGACGCATAACCCACCATCTCCATAATTGATGGTGAAATGTATTCGATAGTCCAGAATTGATCATTGCGCGCCCTGTAGTAAGAACCAGGCAATCGAGAGATCAGTTGCTGAATATCGAACTGTTCTGAATCGGAAACGGACACTATGGTTACCTTAAAACACTTTGCTTACTCTGTTTCCACGAAATCTGGAAACAATACAACATCCACTATCAACCCGAGTTTGTCCCGCCGGGCTAATCCCTTGATCTCTCTCTCACGTCGACTGGCAGCCGAACGGCCATCACTACTTTCATACCAGACCAGCTCCACCGGCCTTCGAGCACGAGTGTAACGGGCGCCACCGCTGCGCACACCATTGTGCTGCGCGATACGTCGCCGGAGGTCTGTCGTGATGCCGGTGTAGAGCGTATCATCAACACACCGCACCATATAAATATACCAGCGATTCATACCACGACTTTCAACAAATACCTCATTTTGGTAAACGCTCTACTTTCGGTAAACGCTCTACTTTCTACAGGCACTCTGCTTGCTACAGGCGCCCTGCTTGCTACGGAGAGCAACCAGAACCTGTAGCTGCCAGAACCTGCAACCTGACTGTTTCTAAGCCTTTTAATTGCAAGCAGTAAAACCGTGAACAATGAACCTCTGAAAATACACCACCACAACAGACAGTAACGTATAGCGGGGCAAGATCATAAAGCCGCACTATAAGAATGGAAATGCAACAGAAAATCAATTACCCGATACAATTATGTTACTGGGTACAGATGGGCAACAGTTCACCTCACCCGTGTCGGCCGCTACAATGCCCTCTGGAACGACCTGTAATTGAACAATTATTTTTAAAAGAGATGCTCCCTTGATTATCCGCCACTCGTTGCCCTATCAGCGTGACAGTTACGCTCTGTTTTCAGCCATTCGCCCGCTGGGAATGCCTGTCTGGCTGGATAGCAACCAGCCCCACGCCCCGCAGGGTCGCTACGATATTATCAGTGCAGCACCGGTGGCAACCCTGACATTCCAGCAGCAACAGGCCCTTATTCAAGAAACTCATGCCGGGGACAATGCAGACCAGCCTGCGGATGGCCTGACCTCGATAACGTCAGATAGACAGACTACATGCCCTTTCCAGCAACTGGAAAGATTGCTGAAACACTATACACCCGCCGATGCCAACAGCAGTGACCTGCCTTTCTGTGGCGGCGCCATCGGGCTTTTTGGCTATGATCTGGGTCGTACGCTGGAAAAGATGCCAGAGCAAGCCAGCAATGATATGCATTACCCCGACATGCAGGTGGGTATATACCTGTGGGCTCTGATCATTGACCACCAGCAACAACGTACCGAGCTGGTTATGCAGCCAACACTGAGCAGTGCTGAGCAACAACTACTGATTGAGCGCTGCAGCCAGGTGCAACAACCCGCGCCAATCTCTCCTTTCAGGTTGCAACAGCCTTTTTCAGCCAATGTCAGTGAGTCGCAGTATCACCAACGCTTGCAAAAAATTGATGACTACATTCACGCAGGTGACTGTTACCAGGTGAACTTTGCCCAGCGCTTCAGCAGTGCATTCAGCGGCGACCCTCTGGATGCTTATTTGCGTCTGCGGCAGCAGGCACCGACACCTTTTGCTGCTTATCTTGAGTCTTCTCATGGTGCGGTACTGTCACTGTCACCCGAGCGTTTTCTGGAAGTCGGCAATAACCAGGTGAGCACCAAGCCGATTAAAGGAACGCGCCCAACCCGTTCAGACCCCATAGCTAACCAGGCAGAAATTGATGATCTGCTCAGCTCAACCAAAGACCGGGCGGAAAATCTGATGATTGTTGATCTGCTACGTAATGACCTGAGTAAAGCCTGTGAATTTGGCAGCGTACGTGTGCCAGAACTGTTTGCACTTGAAAGCTATGCCAACGTTCATCATCTGGTCAGCACTGTCACAGGAACCTTGGAAAAGAACAACAGCCCACTGGGACTGTTACGTAGTTGTTTTCCTGGCGGTTCAATCACCGGTGCTCCCAAGTTACGAGCCATGGAAATAATAGAAGAACTGGAGCCCCATCGTCGCAGCGTGTATTGCGGCTCAATTGGCTATATAAGTTTCTGCGGTAAAATGGATACCAGTATTACCATTCGGACACTGCTGGCGGAAAACGAGCAGCTGCACTGCTGGGCTGGCGGAGGCATCGTTGCAGACTCCAGCAGCGATGAGGAATATCAGGAAACATTTAACAAGGTGAACAACCTGCTACAGACACTGGAGGCAACGCTGCCCGTGTAGATCAAATTCGGCAACCCGGCAACCCGGCATAGTGTACAACGGGCTCCAGCGGCTGGAGCCCCCGCTAACATCTTCAGCAATACCGGGTGTCATGTAACAAGAATCAATCCCGTAGCAGCCTTTCCAGATAGCGGATCTGATACTCAGTCAGCCGCTGTTCATTACCGCCAGGTAATACCATAAAAACCGGTTTATCCAGTTTTGGATACTTGTCCAGCTGGCGCTCTGTCAGCACTTGCTGCACCAACGGATCAAAACGATCAGCATCCGTAATCACCACACTGACGCCACCACAATGATCATCATAATCAAGCAGCTTAATCGCCTGGTCAGCCTGTCCCTCGGACATACCTGCAACCAGCATCCCAAATATTACCGCTACCCGACTTACCCCTTTTATTACCAGCGGCTTTAACACACTCATAACGCACCTCCACCACGCAGGCTCGGGCGCTTAATATTCAGATCTGCCCCGAACGCTTGCTGGGTATTACTGCTAACAGCCCCCTGGTTATTACCACATACCAGCACCACGTTACCGTTATTGCCCTGAATATCAACATCAAGACAACGGAAGCGGTCTTCAAGGCGTTGCAGGTTAGCCTGCACATCCTGACGCATCTGTCGTACTTCAGGTGCGTTACCAGGCTGCATAGGCTGCACCCCACTTTTCGCACGTGCCTCATCGAGATATTGCGCCATATCCTGTTCAAGCCGACCACGCATCTGTTGTAACGACTGCAGTTGTATTAACAGAGGGTCAACTGCTATATCCTGCTGTGGCACCTGTGCCAGACACAACGAACTGCACAGCCACATTCCACCACAGAGCAAAGCACATTTGAAACGATGCGCTTTAAAAGCAAAGTGTTTAAAAGAAAATCCTTTAAACCCTGTACGCTGATGGCGCTGTGATTGAGAAGTTCTGCCTCCGAACGTGTTTTGTAAAGTAACCATCTTCACCACCCTTTCTCCTCCACTACGGTGTGACTGATTCAGAAGGCCCGGACATCAGTCCCTGATCATTCACCTGCGTGGAATTACTATTCCCCAACTGCTCACCAGACTGGTTACTACCAATCTGGCTGTTGTACAGATTGCCCTGATTAACATCACCGATATGCACACTGCCATTACTGACTGCAATATTGCTCAATTGCAGTGGTGCAAAGTTATCTCCGCCGACTTGCAACGTATTACTCTGCGGTGCCAGCTGAAAACTTTGCCCACCGACAGGCGGACCACTGACAAAAGCACCTGATTCAACCAACGCCCCTACCTCTACAGCTCCCTGCTGCTGGTTCAGACGATGGCCCAGATCCCCGCCATGATTCATCGCTTGCTGATGGCGATTATCCATCTGCTGATGCTGATCATGAGACTGGTAGTGCTGCTGCATCAGGTAGTGCCGCAACACCGATTGACGTAACAGATCCTGACGTTGATCATCAAACTGTTGTGCCCAGGCTCTGGCGCTGGTTGTACTGGCAGCCAGACTCAACATCAGCAACGTAGATGCGCTGAACATTTTCATAGCGATACTCCAACACTGTGCATTGAAGGCAGCCAGACCGTCGCCACCATCGCAACCTGAGCCTCTGCTTTTACTGATAACATGGGTTCACAACCATTCAGTGCCATCAGAATAAGAATTAGCGCCAGCAGCGGGGGATGACCGTTCATTGCTCTGCCCTCTTTGCGTTAACTGTGCCTGTAGGTCACAGCAAACCCTTGATCGGTTCATATATCCGTCCCGGCTCATACCACGTTATGGCATAAGGAAACCTGCGCATGCGTTGTGAGCGTTAAGAATGTTTGAACAATAAAATGTTTGAGCAATAAAGAGTAGAGAGAAAGCAAGCCCCGAATACAGAGACACCAGGGGGGAACGTATTGAGACAGCAAGGCAAGGCAAGGCAAGGCAAGGCAAGGCAAGGCAAGGCAAGGCAAGGCAAGGCAAGGCAAGGCAAG
>JAOXSF010000152.1 GCA_025800125.1 Marinobacterium sp. | reverse complement strand
TTTGAAACGGAACTGGTGGAGTTCAACGGTAAGACGGACCACGTACACCTGCTAGTGAACTTCCCGCCAAAGACTTCCGTTTCAAAGCTGGTGAACAGTTTAAAGGGGGTTTCAAGCAGAAAGCTGAAACAACTCCACCCTGAACTGATAAAACCCGCGTATATGAAAAACGCTTTATGGAGTCCCAGCTACTACGCAGGTAGTGTTGGCGGTGCGCCTATCTCGGTGATACGACAGTACATAGAGCAACAGACCCGTCCATACTAAGGGAGGCTAACGCCTCCCGCGCTATCCTTCCCCGCACTAGAAGTACGGGGCTTGTCGCGCATTCTGGTCAATCTGTTGCTGGAACCAAGTTTCAGGAACCTCCCCTTTGACTGCCAGACTGCTTGCAGCATCCCAAAGCTGATAAGAAGTAGTAAACTGGCCGCTGTATACGCTTATACTGCCAACCCAGCTACGTAGCCCGATGCCCAGGCCCATTGAAAGTTGTGCCCTCCCAAATGACCGGTGACATCTAGGCACTCACCAATGAAGTAAAGTCCTGGTGCTTTTTTAGCTTCCATGGTTTTTTGAGAAATTTCGTTGGTATCAATCCCGCCCAGCGTGACTTCAGCTGTGCGATACCCTTCTGTACCGCTGGGCTTTATCTTCCAGTGGTGAAAGTGTTCTGCAATCTCAGATAGTTGTGTATTACTACACTGTCCCAATACACCATTAATCTGCCATAACTCACAAAAAGCCTGCGCCAACCGCTTGGTCATGATAGACGCCAGGATAGTTTTCACTTCCGCTCGGGGGCGCTCTTCTCGCTGTTCTTTTAGCCATAGCTGCATATCCAGCTCTGGAAACAGGTTGATACTTATTTCTGTACCAAGCTGCCAGTAAGACGAAATTTGCAGTATTGCAGGGCCACTCAAGCCACGGTGCGTAAACAACAGAGCCTCTTTAAATGTTGTTTTGCCAATGCTGATCTCTACCGGGTTATGGGAAATACCGGATAAGGGCTTAAAGTGCTCCAGGTCTTGTGGTTGCAAGGTAAAAGGTACAAGTGCGGCAGTACGAGGTAACACAGTGAGACCAAACTGCTCTGCTATATCGAAGGCAAAACCGGTTGCACCACCGTTCGGAATAGACAACCCACCTGTGGCAATAACCAGGCTTGTACACTGATAAGCGCCCTGACTGGTTTTTAGTTGATAACCACTCTGCTCTTCACCAGCGATCTGCTCAACGGTTGTTTCAGTCTGAATTTTTACGCCCGCCCAATCAGCTTCTGTCAATAACAGTTGCAGGATTTCTTTGCTGGACTCATTGCAGAACAACTGTCCAAGTGTCTTTTCGTGGTACTCAATACCATGCCGCTCCACCAGTTCAATAAAGTCAGCGGCGCTATAACGCCCCAGCGCAGACTTGCAGAAATGAGGGTTAGCAGACAGGAAATTAGCCGGACTATTATGGACGTTAGTAAAGTTACAACGTCCACCACCAGACATCAGTATCTTGCGGCCGATCTTCTTTGTATGCTCCAGCACCAGCACACTACGTCCCCGGTAACCCGCCTGTGCCGCACACATAAGCCCGGATGCACCTGCGCCAATAATAACTACATCGTACTGCACCATTTGATCTACCTGTCTGCAATGATTAAGGAGGTGTTGAGGGGAGACGTATTCTAGGGATAACAACCAGAAATTAATAGCAAGCAATCCAAACCCCCTGACAGCCTGGCGCTATCAGGGATAAACCGGAGATAGTAGTAACCAGCAGTGATTATAAGAAAGCAGAAATCAAGTGTGATAACGAGCTGCCAGGGCCCATGGCCAAACGTGCCTGGCCACCAACAGACTCGATTGAAAGCGACACAACAGTATATTTAACCTTACTGATGCAAAAGAGAAACTAACGCTTTGCCTGGCTTAGCGTAGCTGAAGCGATCTAACGTTGCTGTACTGTGGTACTGATCAAGGCCAGAAATAGCAACAGTTCCTGCCGCTTCCAGATCCAACTTTCCTGTGCTGTCCAGACAACCATCTGGAGCCTGTATTTCAGTTACTTCACCAATAATAAGATGCGTACCATTGGACTTTATATCCATCTTTTCAACGAAGCGCAGAGCATAACGAATGCGTGATTCCTTCACATAAGGCGCCGCGCAGTGCGCTGTTATCTCCGGGGTCAAGCCTGTTTCATCAAACTCACTCACCTGAGCATCATAGCGTGCCGCAGTCTGGTGAGCCTGGGCAATCATACCGGTATGTATATGATTTATAGTATAAACCCCGGTTTCCAGGATATTTTCCAGAGTATCGCGACGAGTAACATGAGGGCGCATGATAAAACCCACCAGAGCAGGGTCAGCCCCCAAGTGCACGACAGAAGAAATAATCGCAAGATTATGCCCACCTCTTCCGCTGACCGTACCAATCAGGCTGGCACTTTTAAATCCTGATAAAGAGTTGATGGTATTAACACGCTGACGGCTGTCCATCTGCTGTAACGTAGTCGCGGAAATAATCATAAGTGCTCCTGCATGCTGACTTTAAGAGCAGCGACTTACGCAGTAATAAGCCGTCTGGATCACAAGATAAAATTTATTCTTCAGCTTTCAATTCAATCATCAGCGTCCGGATGTATCACCGCACCTGTCAGTTGTTTATGACTACCATCACACAGGGGAGGTGTTGCGGTATTTTTGCAGGTACAAAGCGCCACGCAAGCATCTTTTTCAGCAACAAACACAACCGGGTCCAGTCCAGTACCCTGGTGAGAACCATCACAGAATGGCTGAATGCCAGAACGACCACAGGCGCACCAGGCGTAGGTCTCACCCGCTTTCAGTTGAACAATCACTGGTTTAAGACCAGCACAGTGAACAGGGGCATGTGACATCTCAGGTATCTCCCGGCTGCAGAATTCATCTACACCCTGGAAGAGAGATGGCAGGAAAGCAAATATTCACCTCTTCAGGACATGACAAAACAGCCAAAGGCCTGCACCGCAAACAACAAAAACCCCATGACGGCAACAACACTTACCGCCATGGGGCTTCAGACGTGATCAGACGTTAGCTGGATTAGGCCAGGCACCGCTGAGTCGTTAATCACTCAGTCATTACTATCAACTGTATTCTGAGCGTTCAGCTTGCGAATTTTATCTGCGAGACGACCACGGGCGTGACTATTTTCCTTCTGCCCACCATTGGCTGCAGCTTTTGCATCCTGAACTTTCTGGAAAACAGATCTATTCTTTTTCTGTTCCGCTTTTGCTTTACGCTTACGGCTTTCATAGCTGTCAGGGTTCGACAGTTTATCTTTCCGACTTGGGCCATCTTCAAACTCAACCCACTCACGGGTATGACGGCGCTTCTTTTGACGTGTCATTAACTATTACCTTAACTTATTACCTTCATTTTTCAATGCTTCAGCTTCCGCTGCCAGGCGCGCTTCCTCTTCCGCCGCCAGCGCTGCCAGGCGGTCTTTTTCCTGCCACTCAGCCACGGTTTCGTAGCTGATCAGCCCCAGCTTACCACTGCGTAGTTCATTCAGAATAATCTCTGATGCCTTGTGCATATCCACAACGCCGCCTGGCCTCAGACAGCCACGCTTGCGACCAATCGCATCAATCACGGCTTCAGGGGTTGCAGGCATATCTTTCAACTTGAAACGATCCTGAAGACGTTGTGAGTAATCGGTAGCCAGAAATTCAGCTGTGAACATTGCAACATCTTCATACTCAATCGCCGTATCTTTAATTGCCCCACTAGCAGCCAACCGATAACCAGAATCGGGGTCTTCAATCTTGGGCCACAGGATACCCGGTGTATCTGACAATGCCATCCCGTTATTGAGCTTGAAACGCTGTTGTGTTTTAGTCACAGCAGGCTCATTACCCACTTTGGCAATACGCTTACCCAACAGGGAATTAATTAATGTGGATTTGCCTACATTTGGAATCCCCATTATCATCGCGCGAACAGGCCGTTCAGTCCGTACACGTGCAGGGGCAAGCTGCTTACAGATTTCAGGGATCTGACGGATCTGCTTTTTCTGCTCATAATGTAACGTGATAGCACGTGTGTCCGGTAGCTCATTGAAGTAGGTCAGCCATTCCTGGGTACGCTCTGGGTCAGCCAGATCACTTTTATTCAGGATTTTCAGCGCCGGTTTCCCCTTGCGCAGGGATTCAACCAGCGGGTTCTCACTGGAGCGAGGAAGACGGGCATCAAGAACTTCGATGATAACGTCAATTTCATCAATAACCTTGGCAATTTCTTTACGGGCCTTGTGCATATGGCCCGGGAACCAGTTGATGCTCATTTGCAGTCTATACTCCAGATCCTGTAAAAGACGGCATTATACGGCCCTTTGAACCTGATGTAAGCCATCAGAACAATCCAAATCAGCGAGGCTAGCAGAGCGGATACAATGGACAAATCGCCGATTACTGGCCAGGTGCTGATGGCACGCCAGCCTATTTTTAACCACAAACAAAAAGCAGTAGCTTATGAATTGCTATATCGTTCTGACGAAAATACTAACGCAGCCGTGATGCGCGTTTGTGGCTCAACAGCTACCAGTCAGGTCTTACTTAATGCTTACACCAGCATCAGCGAAGAAGGCGAAAGTCGGCAGGTTCCAGCATTCATCAACCTGACAGAAGAACTGTTACTCAAAGGCTTTATACCCAATCTGCCTCGCAGAAGTCTGGTCATTGAAATTCTGGAAGATGTAACCATCACCCCAGAGCTGATTGCCGCAGTACACAGATTACGCAAAGAAGGCTATCGAATCGCCCTGGACGATTTTGAATGGCGCGATGGCTGCGAAGCATTGGTAGAACTGGCAAACATTGTCAAAGTAGACGTCCTGAAGCTTTCTATGGGAGAAATCCAGGCGCTGGTTGACCGCCTGAAACCCTCAAATATTGTACTACTGGCCGAAAAAGTAGAAACACAGGAAATCTATGAAGCCTGTAAAGCAATGGGCTTTAAACTTTTTCAGGGTTATTTCCTCAGCCGCCCCCGACTGGTACGTGGCCGTAAACTTGAGGGCAATCAGATTTCTCTGCTGCAACTACTGGAAGCCTTGCAACGCCCGGATGTGACGCCTCAGGAGCTTGAAAAACTGATTGTACAAGACCCGGTACTAACCTATCGGCTACTACGTATTGTCAATTCAGCCAGCTTTAAACTGGCCCGCAAGGTGCAGTCAGTTGCAGATGCAGTTGTACTATTGGGACAAGCAGAAATTCGTAAATGGGCATCACTGATTGCAATGACAGCGACAGAAAACAGGCCTGATGAACTTTCTCGACAACTGTTATTGCGCGGATATATGTGTGAGCAAATTGCTCAACAAAAGTGCTTCAAGAACAGCTCAGCCTGCTTCATGGCAGGAATAATCTCTGGTCTTGATGCCTTACTGGAAATTGAGCAAGATGTATTGCTGGAGCATATTTCACTGGATGATGACGTAACTCGCGCTATTCGTAATTATGACGGCTCAATTGGCCAGTTGCTGCGGTATGTAACGCTGTATCAAAGCGGCCAGTTCGACCAATTACCAACAGACCTCGATATTCCACTATATGATCAAGCCTACCGTACCAGTCTTGAATTGACCCATAAATTACTTCAAACAAGCCAGCAAGCAGGAGAAATAGCTACCTGACTATCTTTCAAGGGAATAAACCAGTCAGGAACTTGAGGCTAGCCAACCAGACAACTGTAGCCAACCTCTCCTGCTGCCCAGGTCAGAACAAACCTACCAGGGTAGTTCGACCCCGTCAAACGCGACAAAGCGCCCACTATTTTCCAACGTCAACTGGTCAATCACTTTACACATTCCGGTCACACTTTTATCGGCTTTAATCAGTGCTGCAGGCCCCCCCATATCGGTTTGTACCCAACCAGGGTGCAGCACTGCAACCGCAATACCATCAGGCTGCAAGTCAACTGACAGACTTTTGCCCACTGCATTAACAGCACTTTTACCACTACGATAGATATAACTGCCGCCACTACTGTTGTCTGCCTGGCTACCCATTTTACTGGAGATAATTACCAGCTTTTTCAACTGCCCGGCCCTGAGGTTTGGCAATAACGCCAGGCTCACCAGCAATGGTGATACCGTATTAACATTCAACACGTTGAGCCAGGTTTCACGGTCAATTTCATCCATGGCTAATCCTTTTGGGCCATAAACACCCGCATTATTGATCAGCAGATCTATTGCCTGCCCTTGCAGACAACCTGCCAGTGCACGAATTTGACGATCAGACGTAATATCAAGCTCGTGGAGACTGATATTTTCGTGTAATTGCGCTAACGCTTTGAGCTTGACAGCTTTCGACAATCTCCTGGCACACGCATGCACATACCAGCCAGCTTCTGCATACTGTCGCGTCAGTTCTAACCCTAACCCTCTGCTACTACCTGTAATAAGTACGACTTTTTTTGTCATCGTTTCAGCCCTGCTTTACCTGTCTTATGCCTGTAATTACAGGCTACGACTACCCTTATAAAATTGCCATACTCAACATCTGATGCCAGCGTACTCCATCAATAAATGCTAGAAATGGCTCAACAGGAGGCACAATACTTGCCAGACTCATAACAAGCACCAACATAGCAACGCTAACCGGCAAGTTGTTGAAACTGAATGGCTTCAATGCTGTACCGAAAGAAGACTTCAGACGCACACCTTCAAGGTCAACAGCATATAGTTCATCAAGCAGCAGATGGATAAACGCCCCAAAAATAACAAAGATACCTGCTAACCAGCTTAGCCAGGGCTCCAGTAAAAAGATGTGGTCAGCGATCAAAACCGTACAAAGCGCGTAAAAGGGCAAAACCAGCAGCGAATGAAAAATTCCACGGTGAATTGTCCACGCAGCAAACAACGGCATAGCACCATAGCGAATAGCAAGAAATGTGAACCCCATAGCTGCCCAGATGATGTAGATGGGAAATCCTTTGTAAAAATTCAGCAATACACTGAGTGCAGCAAGCACGCCTAGTCCATTGAAAATCCAGCGAATAGAGCGCGATGAATCAGAATCAATATCAGGTAGTAATCCAGCCCCAGCTCCAAGCGCCCAAAGCACGATTGCCTGTCCAGGCGAAATTGCCTCTGCCGCCAGTAGAGTCGATGCCAGCAATGCACTCCCGGCAGCAGCAACACCAATATGTGTGTGAAAGTCAGCCATATCAATCCTGTAGCCAGTTACCTTGATATATTCATTTTGAGCGGGCTACAGGTTAATACAAATCGCGGCCGGGTCAACAAAATACTGTAAATAAAAACAGTACTCAGCATTCAATCAACGAAAAACCCACAGGTACAGAACCATCATCAACAGGGACGTTATTTTGCCATTTTTTAGGTATCATAGAGCCTTAACCCTATGAAATTCATAGGGCTATTTACAGTTAATGCGCAGGCAAGCACCGAGTATAACAACGCAAAAATACTACTGACTGACTCCAGATTCCTTTCAACGGGCTATATAGTCAGGCATACGAATCATTACACTAACAGGCATTGGATGCACCGCCAGGCCAGCAAAGGTTAAACAGCATGAAAATGGATCAGCAAATTCGTCAGGAAATGAGGGTACTACCCGAAATTGACCCAGCTTACGAAGCACAGCGTCGCATCGAATTCATCAAGCGCACACTCAAGCAAGCGCACTGCCAGACGTTAGTACTTGGCATCAGCGGCGGTGTCGATTCTACAACCTGTGGGCGCCTGGCACAGCTGTCTGTCAATGCTCTTAACCAGGCAGAAGCAACCGATAAATACCGGTTTATTGCCGTACGTTTACCCTACGGTAAACAAAAAGATGAAGACGAAGCACAGCTGGCCCTGCAGTTTATAAAGCCAGATCATGCCATTAGCATTAATATCAAGGCAGGTGTTGACGGCCTTCATTCTGCTAGCCATGCAGCCCTGTCAGAGACCGGCCTCACTCCTTCCTGCCAGGAAAAAGTTGATTTCGTAAAAGGAAATGTTAAAGCACGCGCCCGTATGATTGCGCAATACGAAATAGCTGGTCTGACGGATGGATTGGTATTGGGTACAGACCATTCTGCTGAGAACATTACCGGTTTCTATACCAAGCACGGTGATGGCGCTTGCGACCTTGCCCCCCTCTTTGGTCTGAGCAAACGCCAGGTTCGGCAGCTGGCAGCCTGGCTGGGAGCGCCTGATGTATTAGTTGGTAAAGTCCCAACGGCGGATCTGGAAGACCTGACACCACAAAAAGCTGATGAGGACGCATTGCAGCTAAGCTATGATCAGATAGATGACTTTCTGGAAGGTAAACCCGTCAGTGACGAAACCCGGAAACGACTGGTTAATATTTATCTGAAAACTCAGCATAAACGCCAACCAATTCCAACAATTTATGATGAAAACTGATCAGCGCTGATCATCGTCATATTACCGAGCAGTTACGGCGCTATCAGATGGCGCCCTGCTCTGGTAAGGTGCAATACCTTTTACTAAAACTGCGCCGGATACAGGATGAAACCGTGAGCACAGGCAGTCATTCAGTCAGAACGTCCTTTGCATTTATGCAGCAAGTATTAAAGCATAAGGAATCAAAAGGTATGGATACCAAAGGCTCTGTTAAGCCGAGAGTCGGTAATAAACTGACAGATGAGGTAATTGTTCAGATATGAGCCTGCAACTTGATGCAAAATCACTTCCCCGCTTTCAGGCAGCTGGAATGGTGGGCATTGTCCTGTTTTTAACACTGGTCATCAGTGGTTATTTTATTTTTAAGTTCCAGACCGATAATGAACAACGTCTGCAAGCAATGCATGATGGCATTTATGCTGAGCAGAAAAAAATGTTGCAGAGAGAAATTCAATCCGCCCGAAACTATATTAAGTACATGTATGACCAGGCCGAGACCGAGCTGATTTTCGAAGCACGCCAGCAAGTCGAGCAAGCCTACACTATTGCGCAGTCTATCTATGATGCAGAAAAAGGGAAACGCTCTGATGCTGAAATACAGGCATTGATTCGCGAAACTTTACGAGATGTACGCTTCTTCCATGGTCGGGGTTATCTGTTTGTTGACGACATGGACGGCAACGTCATTTTGTTGCCAACCACTCCAGACCTGGAAGGCCGCTCTCTGTACAATAATCAGGATGATACTGGCTTCTACATCATGCGAGGCCTGATAGAAAAAGCAAACTCGCCAGCCGGTGAAGGCGTGGTACGTTACCGATGGTACCCACCCGGCGATCAGACTGAAATGGTAGACAAGATAGCTTATGTTAAAAAGTTCAAGCCCTATAACTGGCTTATAGGCACTGGCGACTATATCTACCGTATCCAGAACGATCTGAAGGAAAAAGCACTGCAGCGGATCAGCGCGACACGCTTTGGCGATAGTGGCTATATAGCGGTGCTCAGCTCCGAATATAGAAGCATTCTCAGTTCGGCCGCCCGCCCTGACAGCAGCGACCCATTCAATGCAGAACAGGAGCGTACTGTTGTCAGAGAATTATTAAACTTTGCCGAAAATGGCGGTGGTTTTTACCAATACACCTGGTTTTACCCTGGCAGCAACCAACCAGTCCCTAAGCTATCCCTTGTCAGCAAAGTTGAACAGACTGACTGGGTACTGGTAGCTGGCATCTATCCCGGCGAAATTGAGGCCGCCATCGCGAAACAGCAGCGGCGCCTGGAGCAGAACATCCGCCAGGATATGTGGATTCTGCTCGGCATGCTGACCGCCGCGGCTATTATTACACTACTACTGGCACTGCTATTCGCAGGCTGGTTTCGGCGTCTATTCCATCGCTATCAACAAAATATAGAATCACAGCAGGCTGCACTGAAACGCAACGCCCAAGCATTAGAAATTGCTGCGCGCGTGTTTGATAATGCGAATGAAGGAATACTGGTAACAAACCCTGATGGAGTCATCGTAGCAGCCAACCCGGCCCTCAGCCGAATTACCGGTTACAGCACACAAGAATTGATTGGCGAACGCCCTTCTCTCCTGTCATCTGGCCAACATGATAGCTATTTCTTTGCTCAGCTGTGGCAACAACTCAGAGAAGAAGGCTATTGGCAAGGTGAAATATGGAATCGCCGTAAAAACGGCGAAATCTACCCGCAATGGCTGTCTATCACCACCAGCAAAGACCCTCGCGGCGAAATTGCCAATTATGTTGCTGCTGTAACAGATATATCTGAACGCAAAAATGCAGAGCAACAGCTGCAATACCTGGCAGACTATGACTCTCTTACTGACCTGCCAAATCGTCGCCTGTTTGGCCGCAAAGTGGATCAGGCAGTTCTGCGCTGCCAGCAACACCTTCAGCAACAATTTGCACTGATCTTTATTGATCTGGATCGCTTTAAAAACATAAACGACTCGCTGGGACACGCCGCCGGAGATCAGGTTTTACAGAGCGTTGCACGCCGCCTTAGCCAGGCAATAAACCCGGGAGATACTGTCAGCCGCCTGGGTGGGGACGAGTTTGTTATATTGATCAACCATCAGAATGCACGTGCAGAAGCTCTACGCCTGGCAGAAAGACTGCTTATCTCTCTGTCAGAGCCGATTCTGGTAGATAACCAGGAACTTGCTGTCACCCCGAGTCAGGGCGTTGCTGTATACCCTCAGCACGGCAAAGACTTCGACACTCTGCTAAGAAATGCAGACGCAGCCCTGTACGCCGCAAAAGATAATGGACGCAACAACGTTCAATTCTATACAGACGAACTGAACAGCTATGTATCTGCCCGTCTGACACTGGAAAATGAGCTACGAGAAGCGCTACATAAAGATCAGTTTGAACTCTACTATCAACCTCAGAGCCACCTGGACAGCGGTGAAATCTGTGGCTATGAAGCCCTTATTCGCTGGCATCATCCTGACAAAGGGCTTATATCACCAAGTGATTTCATCGAACTGGCAGAAGAAACCGGCCAGATCCGTGATATTGGCTCATGGGTGCTCAATACAGCCTGCCAACAAGCCGCAGACTGGGAAAAGTCCGGTTATAAGCCACTGCCAATGTCGGTCAATGTATCCAGTCAGCAATTCACTGGACAGTTTATCAGCATCGTCAGACAAGCACTGGAGCGCAGCGGTATGAACCCTGCCCTGCTGACCCTGGAGCTAACAGAAAGCACCCTGATTGATAACCTCAGCACAGCAACGTCGACATTGCTGGAGTTAAAGCAATTAGGCCTGAGTATTGCGCTGGATGATTTTGGTACAGGCTACTCCAGTCTGACTTACCTCAAGCGCTTCCCAGTAGACAAGCTGAAAATTGATCGCTCTTTTGTCTCTGGTTTGCCACATAATAGAGATGACGGCGCTATCACACACTCAATTATTGATGTAGCGCATAACCTTGGACTGGAAACAATTGCAGAGGGTGTCGAGACTCGTGCACAGCAAAACTGCCTGCAAAACTTTGGTTGCAATCAGGCTCAGGGCTATCTGTTTGCTCGACCACTACCTGCAGACGAAATGGAGAGGCTGCTTTTAGACAACACCAGATCACCAACACCAGCCTGAGCAGACAAGCTAACTGAGATAAAGGCAAAAAAAATACCGATCAGGCTGTAGCCTGATCGGTATTTTTTTGCTGGTGAAAACTGCAAGTTTCAACAATCAACTTCTAACAATTCACTAACCACTAATCTTACAGTTCTCAGAGCCGTTCAATTTCAGCAGCATTCTTGCGACTATTAATCACTTCTGACCAGGTCTGCTGACCCATACGAGCAGCCAGAATTCGCTTCATGGTGGCCAGCTCACCATCTTTCAGATCAGCCACGTTACCAACGATCACTTTATCAAGCGCAACAATGGCGACACTACCATCAAACAGATTTACAGTTTTATAAACCGGTTTGCCTTGAGGATGCGCCATGGCAAACAAGTCTTCACTAATTTCAAATGGCAACTGACGATCACCACGCTGAACACCACTGCGACTGATAAGCTGGTAAGCACCACTCACAGACACTATATCCTTACCAGACTCAAGCTCAGCCATAATTACATCAGCCGCTTTTTTCAGCGCAGCTGCCGCCGCTTCTGCCTTCAAGCTGCTCTCAAGCTGCTCAGCAACCTCAGCCAGAGTCTGTTGACGAGGCAACTGATGCTCATTCAGATGAACAACCACCGCCCTACCAGCATCCAGCTCAATAACATTACTGTTAAGCTGCTCTTTCAATACTTCCTCGCCAAACGCCGCTTTGATTACACGCTGGTTGGATGCAGGAACACTCTCCCCTCCCTGGCGGCCAAATGGGTCACTGGTATGAACTGCCAAACCCAATACATCGGCTGGCTCAGCAAGATCTCCTGAAGAGAAGGAAATATCTTCCAGCTCCTTAAGACGAGCGACATACAACTCATCTACTTTCGCGCTAACCAACTCATCACGCAGCTGAGACTCTACTTCCACAAAAGCAGGTACCTGCTGTGCTTTTTTCTCTGTCAGCTTGATCAGGTGAAAACCAAACTCACTACGCACAGGCGTAGATATATCACCCACATTGACCAATTCATACAGCGCATCTTCAAAAGCTTTGTCAAATACCCCTTTAGGATTGACGCCCAGGTCACCACCATTATCAGCAGAACCAAAGTCTTCTGATGCTTCTTTTGCCAGCACAGCAAAGTCTTCGCCCGCCTGCAAACGCGCCGCCAACTCGCCAATTCTGGCCTGTGCGGCCGCTTCTTCCTGGTTATCATTAACTTCAACCAGAATATGAGCAGCACCACGCTCTTCACCTGCCTGGAAGTTGCTTACTAACGTTTGATACTGTGACTGCAGTTCTTCATTGCTGACAGAAACCTCTGACTTCAGCTCATCACGCTCCAGCAACAAATAATCAACAACAACCTGCTCCGGCGTCATCAGTTCTGACTTTTTAGCCTGATAAGCTTCTTCAATCTGAGCATCTGTCACAACAGCCTGCTCCAGGTAAGACGCGACAGGCAGCACAAAGTAACTCATATCACGCTGCTGGCGATCCAGGGAAACGATATGCTCTGCTTCACCAGGCAATGAAAAAGCAGACAGCAAGTAACCAAAACGCTCCTGCTCCATCAGCTTTTCTTTACGCAGAATGTCTCGATACATCAACGGTGTAAGGCCAGCATTACGTAATGCAGCTTCAAACTGAGTGCGATCAAATTTACCATCCAGCTGAAATTCCTGAGTGGTAACAATCAGTTGATCGATCAACTGATCAGAAATCTGCATATTCTGATTTTGAGCAGACTGTACAAGTACCGACTGTTCAATCAGCCCTTCCAATACCGATGCCCGGATCATTTCATCCTGCAACAATGTTGGGTCTGCATTTTCACCCATCTGAGCCAGCATCTGGCGGCGCTGCAATTCAACGCCTTGCATCAGCTCTCGTTCGCTGATTTCTTCACCATTCACCGTAGCTGGCGCATTCGAGCCCGCCGTCAGACTAACCAGCGATTCAACACCAAAAAGTGCGAAAGTGACCACAATCAGGCCCACTATTATTTTAGCAACGATACTTTGTGAATTATCCCGGATTGATTGAAGCATCTTGTCCTCGAATACTCGAACTAAAAAAAAAGCGTATTCACTAGTGGAATACGCCTTTTTTGTATCTGGCGGAACGGACGGGACTCGAACCCGCGACCCCCTGCGTGACAGGCAGGTATTCTAACCAGCTGAACTACCGCTCCGGCTTAAATAAGCTCTCTGATACCTTGAGACGCTTACTTATTTACCGCTTCTTTCAGGGCCTTACCTGGCTTGAAAGTTGGCAGGGTTGCCGCCGCGATTTCGATTGGCTGACCAGTCTGTGGATTACGACCAGTACGTGCAGCACGCTCTTTAACAGCAAACGTACCAAAACCTACCAGCGCAACAGATTCGCTCTTCTGCAATGCTTCAGTGATTGCATCCAGAGTTGCATCCAGGGCACGGCCCGCAGCTGCTTTTGGGATGTCAGCTGATGCTGCAATAGCGTCGATCAGTTCAGACTTATTCACGTTGTTCCCCTTTGTAGAATCATTATTCTTTATGTTCTGTAAGCCTATGCCCAGCGTTTTGTCAGGCACTTTATACCAACAGGCCGAAACGGCTGTCAAGCAGGTATCACGGGCGATTCACTCGATTTACCTGGTTAATGCGGCTGGATTTGTTCCCGCTCATTTTTAGCCTGCTTTTCCTTTTTAGTCACCTCCGAATCAGCCACTTTTTCAAGCGGCTTTGGAGGATACTGCAAGGCTATATCCAGCACTTCGTCAATCCATTTGACAGGATGTATATCAAGATCGGCCTTGATATTATCCGGAATTTCCTTTAAATCCCGCTCATTTTCATGAGGAATAATAACCGTTTTAATACCACCACGGTGTGCCGCCAGCAGTTTCTCTTTCAAACCACCGATTGGCAATACCTGTCCCCGCAGTGTTATTTCACCGGTCATAGCAACATCAGCTCGCACGGGGATTGTCGTCAGCGCAGACACCAGAGCTGTACACATGCCAATACCAGCACTCGGCCCATCTTTTGGAGTTGCACCTTCCGGCACATGAATATGTATATCACTGGACTCATGGAAGTCAGGATCAATTCCCAGACTTTCAGAACGACTACGAACAACTGTCAGAGCAGCCTGGATAGACTCCTTCATCACATCACCCAGAGAACCGGTACGCACCTGGCGGCCTTTGCCTGGTACGATAGCACTTTCGATGCTGAGAATATCACCACCTACCTGAGTCCATGCAAGACCGGTTACATGACCAATCTGATCTTCTTCTTCTGCCAGTCCGAAATTATGTTTACGCACGCCGGAGTAGTGCTCCAGCGTCTCGCTGTTCACTTCGCGTAAAGACTTATCATCAGTGAGCGCAAGATCTTTCACTACCTTACGGCAAATCTTGGCAATTTCACGCTCCAGGCCTCGCACCCCGGCTTCGCGCGTATAGTAACGGATAAGGTCACGAATTGCTTCATCTGTAAGATCAACTTCGCTCTCTTTCAGACCATTATTTTTCAGTTGTTTCGGAACCAGGTATTTACGCGAGATGTTCAGCTTTTCATCTTCGGTATAACCCGGGATACGAATAATCTCCATACGATCCAGCAACGGACCAGGAATATTCATAGAGTTCGACGTACACACGAACATGACATCAGACAGATCATAATCAACTTCCAGATAATGGTCGTTGAATGTGCTGTTCTGTTCCGGGTCCAATACTTCCAGTAAGGCCGACGCAGGGTCACCACGGTGATCCATACCCATCTTGTCGATCTCATCCAGCAGGAACAGTGGGTTTTTTACTCCCACTTTTGCCATTTTCTGGATCAACTTACCAGGCATAGAACCAATATAGGTACGACGATGGCCACGTACTTCCGCTTCATCGCGCACACCGCCCAACGCCATACGTACGTATTGACGGTTAGTTGCACGGGCAATAGAACGGCCCAGTGAGGTTTTACCTACACCTGGAGGGCCCACAAGACAGAGAATCGGCCCCTTACTCTTCTTGACGCGCTTCTGTACTGCCAGATATTCGATGATGCGGTCTTTAACCTCTTCAAGACCATAGTGATCTTCATTCAGCACCGCTTCCGCCCGCTTCATATCAAGGCGAATCTTGGAACGCTTAGACCACGGGATCTGTAGCATCCAGTCAATATAGCCACGTACAACAGACGCCTCCGCTGACATCGGCGACATCATCTTCAGCTTATTATACTCGGCCATCGTTTTCTCAAGCGCTTCTTGAGGCATCCGGGCCTCATCAATACGACGCTTGAGTTCATCCATATCGTTCACACCAGCATCGTCAAGATCACCCAGTTCTTTCTGGATCGCCTTCATCTGCTCGTTCAGATAGTATTCACGCTGGCTCTTTTCCATCTGTTTCTTAACACGGCCACGGATGCGTTTTTCAACCTCAACAAGATCAATTTCGCCTTCCATCAACGCCATCAGATGTTCAAGACGCTCCTGACTACCCAGGATTTCAAGAATCTTCTGTTTTTCATCAAGCTTCAGCGACATATGCGCCGCAATGGTATCTGCCAGACGACCCACATCTTCAATATTCTGCAGTGAGCTGAGAACTTCAGATGGAATTTTTTTGTTGACCTGAACAAAACGCTCAAACTGCTCAAGCACAGTACGCTTATAGAGCTCAGCTTCCGAAGAATCCAGCTCTGCCACTTCCAGCATTTCCAACTGGGCGGTAAAATACTCGCCTGTCTCTTCCAATGAGCCAATACGAGCACGAGAGTCACCTTCAACCAACACTTTCACAGTGCCGTCTGGTAACTTCAGCATCTGCAAAACGCTAGCAACTGTGCCTATCTCAAATAAATCGTCTGCTGTCGGCTCATCATCAGAGGCATTCTTCTGAGCAACCAGCAGGATCTCTTTATCGTCCTGCTCCATTGCCGCTTCCAGCGCCTGAATGGATTTTTCACGACCCACAAACAGCGGTATTACCATGTGTGGATAAACAACTACATCACGCAGTGGCAGTACCGGCAATGTCACGGTCATTTTTTCTTCCTGATCTTCAATATGCGCCATGAGTACCCTCTTCGATCAGCCCGGAGCATCAAACAGCGCCGGCTGAATATAAGTTTTGAACGCGCTTCAAGCGTACATGGGGCCCCGTTCTACTGTATACAAGGGGTAATGAAAAACTTTTATGATAAACAGCCGTCTACGCGTGAACACATTTTACGACAGAGAGTTCTGTAATTGTTCACGCATCAGACCTTAACATCTTCGCTCAGCCTGCTTTGCCTGCATAACTGTACAAATACCACTCAACGCCTGTTTAAACAGGATTAACTTTTGCGTACACACCTGAAAAACATTCTGTATAAGATTTATACAAACCACAGCGCAAAGCGATAATACAGAGTAATAAGTAAGCCGATTCCTTTTCTGTATAGCAGCATCACCAGACACCGACAATAGGAATCAGAAATTAAATACGCTGAAATGCAGTCAATACAAGGGATGCGGCAGACCTGCACACGCAAATCTGCCCTGTCATGAAGGATAGCTTTACTTGTAGTAAGCGTTATCACGCACGCTATGATCAGTTACATCACGTACACCAGCCAGCGCAGGTAAACGTTCTACCAACGTACGCTCAACACCATCCTTCAGCGTCATATCAACGGCACTACAACCCTGGCAACCACCACCGAACTGTAGAATCGCAATATAACCTTCGTCTTCTTCAACCAGTTCGACCAGTTTTACCTCACCACCATGGGAAGCCAGCCCCGGATTGACGTCAGAATACAGAATATAATTGACCTGTTCGGCCAATGGACTGTCTTCAGATACTTTGGGCACTTTGGAGTTGGGCGCCTTGATTGTCAGCTGACCACCCATGCGGTCTGTTGCGAAATCAATCGTCGCTTCTTCAAGGTATGGCAGGCTGTTGCGCTCCAGGTAAAAGCGTACTTTTTCCAGGTCCATAATTTCGTCATCGGCCACCACCTCTTCTGGCCGACAATAGGCAAGGCAGGTTTCGGCATAAGGAGTACCCGGCTGAGTGATAAAAATCCGTACAGCGATGCCCTCCACATTCTGCTTTGCCAGCAACTCTGCCAGATAGTTTTCGCCCGTTTCGGTAACCGTAATATTCATTGAGTAGCTTCTCCACACCTGCATGAAGTCATTGTCTTTTGCCGCGAGGATACAATGTTTTCAATTCCTGGTAAATTGCCTGGTTATTAGCCGCTGGGTGAGTAAACAATACGAAGGTGCTGCTAACATGCCATCTCTGCTAGAATGTGCGGTCTTTTTTGCAGTACTCAGGGTTTTCTCTCATGTCCGCCACCGCCGTACGCTATCGCACTATCGTTATGCTCGGCCTGCCAATTATTGGCGGCATGCTATCTCAAAGCTTGCTGAACCTTGTCGACGCAGCTCTGGTCGGGCAACTGGGGCCCGAAGCACTGGCAGGCACAGGGGCGGGAAGTTATGGCAACTTTGTTGCGATCAGCCTGGTGCTGGGCCTATCGTCTGCGGTACAGGCACTGGTTGCTCGTCGCCGTGGACAACGTCGTTTCAGTGAAATACTGCAACCCGTTGAAGGCGGATTATTGCTCTCCCTTTTAATTGCACTACCGCTGAGCCTGCTGTTCATTCATTACTCTGACCGATTGATGGCACCTTTTACGCAGCCAGAATCAGCTGATATTGCACAGCAGTATTTCGACTATCGCACCAGTGCTATGGTTGCTGTCGCGATGAATCTGGCTTTTCGAGGATGGTGGAATGGCACAGAACGTCCCGGTAACTATCTAATCAGCTTGATAGCGACTCACTTGCTGAACGTTGTCATCAGCTACGCACTGATTTTTGGCTCTTTTGGCCTTCCCGCTATGGGCGCACCCGGTGCTGGTTTAGGTACGGCCATCGCCCTGTTTACTGGGGTTGTACTGAACACAATCATGCTATGGCAGGATAGTCGTCGCCAGAACATCCCGCTATTCAGCCTGAACATGAACGTTCTGCGCCAACTGGTCAGACTAGCAACACCTCATTCCCTGCAACAACTACTGATGGCTATCGCCATTATGGCACTGTTCTGGATTGTTGGCCTGCTGGGAACCGCAGAGCAAGCAATCGCCCATGTGCTGATCAATCTGGCACTGCTACTGATTCTGCCTGCCGTTGGCTTTGGTATTGCTGCCACCTCACTGGTCAGCCGGGCACTGGGCGAACAACAATATGAACTGGCCCGTAACTGGGGCTGGGCCGTTGCTCGCACCGCTTCTATTACCTTGCTAGTGATGAGTCTGCCACTCTGGCTACAGCCTGAATCAGTACTGAGTCTGTTTCTCAACAATAGCGAGTTGATTACACAAGCTTGCCTGCCTCTTCAACTTACAGCGCTGGCAATCTGTGTAGACGCCTGCGCTATCGTATTGGCTCAAGCAATGCTGGGCGCTGGCGCCAATCGCACGGTACTACAAATTTCAACGTTAATGCAGTGGGGGGTGTTTCTGCCGCTGGCATGGCTCTCCGGCCCGGTGCTAGGTTATGGCTTACTCGGTATCTGGAGCTGCCAGATTCTGTACCGCGGTTTATCATCGTTGATCTACCTTCATCTATGGCAACGACAGAATTGGCAAGATATGCCATCAATGTGACCAGAATGCGCGACAAGCCCCGTACCTCCAGTGCGGGGAAGGATAGCGCGGGAGGCG
>JAOXSF010000148.1 GCA_025800125.1 Marinobacterium sp. | reverse complement strand
GCGTGCCTTGGCTCTGCACATATTCTCGCAGAGTTTCAATTGTCGCACCCCCTGCACTACAAGCAAAGTACGAACGTGACCACAATGCCCCACTTTTACTCTGTCGGGGTATGTGTGTGTTGAGTATGCGTATCCGGCGTGACGACACCGACTTCAAGTTGTTTACCAATACGCTGACGGCAAGCTTGGGTGGGTAGCTTACGAGCAGGTGAACGTGATCTGCCTCGCCGTCCATCTCCACCAACTCACATTCCAGTTTCTCGCAGGCTGACTCAAACGCTTCACGTAACTGCCCGATCATATAACCGTCAAACAGTTTTCGGCGGTACTTGGTAGTGAAGATCAGATGTGCGACTAACTTCGTAACGCTGTGACGTTTTCTCAGGTAATCATTCAGGGGCGGATGGCCTTGTACACTCATTTGCAAATTCCGCTATAGTGTTTATAATATAGCTATTCTAGCTGTGAGCACTGAAATGTTAAAGGCCACTAAAGTACGCATCTACCCAACACCTGAGCAGACGGAGTTTCTTAACCGCCAGTTCGGCGCTGTTCGGTTTACGTACAATAAGGCGCTGCATATCATCAGCTCACAGTACCGGCGGCATGGCACGAAGCTCCGTGCCAGGAAAGACCTCAAGCCACTACTTGCGGTGGCGAAGAAATCTCGCAAGTACCACTGGCTCAAAGATTTTGATTCGATTGCGCTGCAACAGGCGTGCATCAATCTCGATAAAGCCTTCCAGGCCTTCTTTGATCCAAAGCTCCCAGCGCGTTATCCGAAGTTCAAGCGTAAGCACGGGAAGCAATCGAGCTATCACTGCACCAGTGTGAGTGCGGGTGAAGACTGGATCAAAGTCCCTAAGTTGAAACCGATCAAGGCACGGATTCACCGTGAGCTGGACGGGAAACTCAAGAGCATCACCTTGTCACGTACTGTGACGGGTAAATATTACGCCTCGCTGTTGATTGAGGACGGCATAGACACGCCTGCACCGATGCAGACCGTGGATACCGTGCTGGGCGTTGATATGGGATTGACCCACCTTGCGATTGACTCCGAAGGCAACAAGGTAGTAAATCCACGCTTCCTGAAACGCGCTCAGGCGAATATTCGACGTAAACAGAAAGCCTTATCACGCTGTCAGAAAGGCAGCAGAGGTCGTGCGAAAGCGCGGCTGAAACTGGCTAAGGCGCATGAGCGCCTCGCGAATGCCCGTGCTGACTTCCAGCACAACCTGTCCCGACAACTCATTGACGAAAATCAAGCAGTGATTGTCGAGACACTAAAAGTAAAAAACATGCTCAAGAACCGGAAGCTGGCAAAGCATATCGCTGATGCCAGTTGGTTCAGCTTGATCCAAAAGCTGGAGTACAAGGCGAAGGCGCAAGGTAAGTATCTGGTCAAAATTGACCAGTGGTTTGCCAGCTCCAAAACCTGTTCTTGCTGTGGGCATAAAGTCGATACGTTACCCCTGTCAGTGCGGCACTGGACCTGCCCCGCTTGTCATGTGGAACTGGATCGCGACACCAATGCCGCGATCTATATCCGTCAGCAGGGGATTATTAAGCTACGGGCCGAAGGACTGTCGGTTCCTGCCAATGGAGGCTTGCGTAAGTCCGGTCACGAACCGGCAGCAGCCTGAGAAGTTGGAAGCCTCGCCCGTCAGGGTGGGGAGCAGTCACAGAGAGCTGGAGAAAACTTTACAGGCGGCTATCTTTGAAAAACTCGGCGGCACTCTGTTCCGGGTTATGGTCGCGGAAATGCTCCAGCAGCCGCTGAACATTGTTATCGGGTCGTTCGGTAGCGCTGTAAGCCAGACCAATGGTGCGGTACATGGTGGCCCCTTCACAGGGGCGGATCACCAGCTCCGGCCAGGCTTTAATCATCCCTTCCGGCAGGAAGGTGACGCCAAAACCAGCCAGTACCAGGCTGATAAGCTGCTGTTTGCTGTCAGAGCTGGCCATCAGCGCGGCATCCATTTTGCTGTCAGCCAGGGTGTCGATGGTCAGGCGATGGGCATGGCAGGGTGGACATTCGATCAGCGGTTCGCCATCGAGATCAGCGTGGGTAATCAGGTCTTTCGTTGCCAGAGGGTGATCAGCAGCCATACAAAGCAGATACTCCTCACGCCACAGTGGCAGGAAATATTCATCTTCGCGCTTCATCATATCCAGCACCAGCCGGGCATCGGCTTGCAGGCTCTCGTGTACCAGCGTCAGCCGCAGTGGTTCCAGCAATGGGCGGATATGGCGGATAAAGGCGGCGCTCTGGTAATGGGAAATGTCCGCCATAATTGCCAGTGTCAGCTCGCGGGTCGGGCTTTCTGCGCTGAATTGAGCAGGCAGTTCATCCAGCTCACGCAGAATACGAACGGCGGTAGGATAGAGCATTTCTGCCTGAGCGGTGGGTTGTACACCTTTCTTGCTGCGCTCGAAAGCCAGAATGTCCAGTTGTGCCTCCAGCTGGGCGATGGAGCTGGACAGCGCGGGCTGTGAGATAAAACAACGTCTGGCGGCGCGGGTGATATTGCGCTCTTCATAGACGGCGGCGAAGTGCCGTAGCAATCGGGTATCCATAGTTTTACCTTATCATAGCCTCATCTTACGGGGCCTTTGTGGTGTCATCACTCACCGGCTGGTGGCGTTCTATTCATAACTGAAGATTATGATTATCTCTAAATAATCGGTATTTTACCGCTTTCAGCCGCCTTTCTATACTGCATTGCATCTGAAGCATAGCTTCCACTTATTAATCAGCGCATCGGCGATGGCGGGTGCAGTTATAGAAAGAAGGTGATTCGAATGTCTAAACCTCTGGTGGTGGTAACAGGTGCAAGTTCCGGTATTGGTGCAGCGATTGCGCGCCGTCTGAGTGATGCGGGCCATCCACTGTTGTTGCTGGCTCGCCGTGTTGAGCGTATGGAAGCGTTGCAGTTGCCAAATGCGCTGTGCCGTGCGGTCGATATGACAGACCGTGCTGCTGTTGAAGCGGCGATTGCAGAAGCGCAAGCGCAGTTTGGCCCGGTTGACTGTCTGGTGAACAATGCTGGTGTCATGCTGCTGGGTGATGTGGCTGACCAGAACCCGGCTGAGTGGCAGCAGATGTTTGATCTCAATGTGGTTGCGTTGCTCAACGGTATGCAGGCGGTGCTGGCACCGATGAAGGCGCGTAATGGTGGTACGGTGGTTAATATCAGTTCTATTGCTGGCCGCAAGACGTTCCCGAGCCATGCCGCGTACTGTGGCACTAAATTCGCCGTGCATGCGATTACTGAAAATGTGCGTGAAGAGGTGGCTGCCAGCGATGTACGTATGATCACTATTGCACCGGGTGCTGTGGAAACTGAACTGCTGGGCCACACCACCAGTGATGAGATCAAAGCGGGTTACGAAGACTGGAAAGCGGATATGGGCGGGGTGCTGGCGGCGGATGATATTGCCCGTGCGGTCGAGTTTGCCTATGCACAGCCACAGAACGTCTGTATTCGTGAGATTGTGATGGCTGCGACCCGTCAGCAGCCCTGATTTCAGTGGGCAGCATGCCACTTTTTTAAGATTACTTTTAGTGTTTTAGCACTCTGCTGGGCGGCTGAACTGGACGGTCGCTCAGTAATTATTTTGTCATCCAATGGTCATCTATTGGTCATATTCTATCCTCAGTATCAGTGCGATTAATCGCTGGCCTGCCGCTTCATTGTGCAATTATCTATTCAGCGTAAACGTTCTGTCCTGTATAAGAATATTGTCGGTCATAAAATATTCTTTCCGGCAACAGGAATGTTGGCCAATTATAAAAATAACTACCCATCCGGGTAGCGAAAAGGATGATCTTGCCCATGCCCAGCCTGCTCCACCTGACCATTCGGTCCCGTCTCTTGCTGTTAGGCTTTTTCAGTATCGGTTCAACCTTGCTACTTGTGCTGGTGCTGGGAACGATGCTGACGCAGATAGAACACCTGAAAGATGGGCAGTCATTGTTACAGCAGGCTGAGAATCAGGTGCTTAAACTGCGCCAGTTTGAGAAAGATTTTGCCAATGGTCGTGACCTGGCCCAGGTCAGCGCTTATGAAGAAAGCTTTTCTGTGTTGCAGCAGCAATTGCAGGCACTGGAACCTTACGCACAGGAGGTTGGGCTGTCATCCAGACTACAGGAGATGCAGCAGTTAAAAGCCCGTTATGGTGAGCGCTTTCGGGCCACGGTTAGCCAGTATCAGCAAATTGGTTTAACACAGAGCGAAGGCCTGCGTGGTGCTTTGCGTAAAGCGGTGCATGGTGCTGAGTCACGGGTGCGTGAGCTGGAGCAGGACCATCTGCTGGTCAGTATTCTGATGCTGCGCCGACATGAAAAAGACTTCCTGTTACGCCACCAGGTGAAATACCTGCAACGCTTCAATGGTGAGATTGATAACCTGTTGGAGCGAATTGACAGCTCACCGGTGGTTGCCTTGCAAAGTGATGAAATTTCCACGTCGTTGCAGCAGTACCGCCGCGAGTTTGCCAACCTGGTAAATAGCTGGCAAACGCTGGGTTTACAGGGCGGTGATGGTATTCGTGGAGAGATGGCGCGTACTGCGACAGAACTGGAGCGTAATACCGCTGAGCTGGTCACACAATTTACCCGCCGACTGACTGAAGAAATTGAGCAGATTCATCAGATTATTCTGCTGGTGTCGGTGGTGACAACGTTGGTGGTGCTGATTCTTCTGACGTTGATTGGTAATTCAGTGCTGCGTCCTTTACGAGAGGTAACGGCACTGGTACGTACTTTGTGCTCCCGTGAAGGTGATCTGACTATGCGCCTGAACTTCCAGCATAAAGATGAGCTGGGAGCGCTGGCTGATAACATTGATCTTTTTATTGCCAAAATTCATCGCATTGTGACGCAGATTGCTGAACGTGTCGGTGTCGTCACTGATTCAGCCCAGCAAGGTGCGGCGATTGCTGAACAGACCAATCAGGGCGTTTCGCGTCAGCATGGTGAGATTGAACAGATGTCTGGTGCTATCCATGAGATGGCAAACACCGCTTCCGGTGTTGCTGGCCATGCCAGCAGTGCCGCTGAACTGGCTGCTGATGCACGTCAGCGGGTTGAAGAAAGTGAGCGCAGCATGGAGGCCAGTGTTGCCGGTATTCGTGCGTTGACGGGAGAGGTCAATAATGCTTCGGATGTGTTGTCACAGCTGGCAGAAGACAGCCGGAATATCAGCAGTATTGTTTCCGTAATCCGGGATGTGTCAGAGCAGACGAATCTACTGGCACTGAATGCCGCCATTGAGGCGGCTCGCGCCGGAGAGCAGGGACGTGGTTTTGCGGTTGTTGCTGATGAAGTGCGCAGCCTGGCGGTAAAAACCCATGACTCGACCGAGCAGATCAACGACTTTATCCGTCAGTTGCAGGAGCGCAGCGAGCATGCTGTTACGGTGATGCAGCGAGGTACAGATCAGAGTGTGCTCTGTATTGAGCAGTCTGAGCATGCTGCCCGAGAGCTGGAACAGGTGGTGGAAGCGATCAGTTCAATCAACCGGATTACCGGCCAGATTCTGGAGGGTGCATCTGATCAGCAAGCGGTGGCTGATAATCTTGATCGCAGTATGTGCAATATGAAAGATGTGGCGCAAGAGGTCGCAGAGGGTGCGCGACAGACTAATGAGGACAGCCTGCACCTGAATAACCTGGCGGCTGAGCTGACCCACCAGGTGGGCAAGTTCCGATTCTGATCAAAACCACCATCGATAAAAAAACCGCTCAATGAGCGGTTTTTTTATCGCCAGCAGACGTTGCTTACTTGTTAGCAGCTTCGTATGCAGCAGCAGCTTCAACAATCGCTTTGCGTGCAGCGTCAGCGTTGTCCCAGCCTTCAACTTTAACCCATTTACCTTCTTCCAGACCTTTATAGTTCTCGAAGAAGTGCTTGATGCGGTCGCGCAGCAGCTGTGGCAGGTCTTCAACGTCCTGCACATCTTTGTATGCTTTGGTCAGCTTGTCGTGTGGTACAGCAACCAGCTTGGCATCTTCGCCAGCTTCGTCAGTCATGTTCAGGATGCCGACAGGGCGCGCACGTACAACAGAACCAGGTACAACAGGGTATGGCGTTACAACCAGTACGTCCAGCGCGTCGCCGTCGTCCGCCAGGGTGTTGTTGATGTAGCCGTAGTTCGCAGGGTAGAACATTGGCGCCGCCATAAAGCGGTCAACGAACAGCGCGTCTTCTTCTTTCTCGATCTCGTACTTAACCGGGGAGCTTTCCGCCGGGATTTCGATCAGGACGTAGATGTCGTTTGGCAGGTCTTTGCCCGCTGGTACTTTAGAAAAGCTCATGCTTGGTTCCTGTATACCGGGTTATCAAAACAGAACAAAGGCCGGATTATAGCGCCAGCCTTTTCAATTATTGAATACGACTTACATTGAATACCGCACAGCAGCGCTTGAATCAGCTTTTTCCTGAATCAGCTTTTTGATGCAGTATTGCAGCCGTTTACTTCAGGCCCTGGTCGGGCCTGAGGTGGGCCGGGCTCAGCTGTTCAGGGCTGCGGCTGCACCATCTTTGCTGCCAGTGTGGTATTCCATCACGGCTTCAACTTCTTCACTGGAACCCAGAGCCACCGCACAACGCTGGTGAATTTCAGTCGGTTTGAGATCCATGATGTTGGTGTAGCAGGTAGTGGACAGGCCGCCCGCCTGCTCAATCAGCATGCTCATCGGGTTGCCTTCGTACATCAGGCGCAGTTTGCCCGGTTTGCCGGTTTCACGCTTATCCCATGGGTACATGAAAATACCGCCACGGGTCAGTACACGGTGTACTTCGGCAACCATCGAGGCGATCCAGCGCATGTTGTAGTTCTTCTCTCGAGGGCCTTCTGCACCCAGCAGCAGATCATTAACGTAGTTCTGCATTTCTGGTTCCCAGTGACGCTGGTTTGACATGTTGATGGCAAACTCTTTAGTCGTTGCTGGAACCTGGACATTTTCATTGGTCAGAATGAAGTCGCCGGTGTGGGCCAGGGTGAAGAAGTTCACACCGGCGCCAGTAGATAACACCAGGGTCGCAGATGGGCCGTACAGGACGTAGCCGGCAGCAACTTGTTTACGACCTTCCTGAAGGTAAGCTTCTACATTGTCGCCGGACATATTCTGAGGGGCTTCCAGAATCGAGAATATGGTGCCAACAGAAACATTGATGTCGATATTGGAAGAGCCGTCCAGTGGGTCGAACGTGACCAGGAAGCGGCCATCATCATTTGCCGCGACAGGATCATCTTCCTCTTCGGAGGCCATACCGCGTACCAGCGGGTTAGTCTCCAGTACGTTCTTCAGTATGTCGTTAGCAATCACATCCATTTTCTTCTGGGTTTCACCCTGAACATTGGTGTTGTCCGTGGTGCCCAGTACGCCAGCCAGTGCGCCTTCGCGCAGCTGTACCGCAATCTCTTTACAGGCGATCATCAGGGTATCGATAACTTCGATCAGTTCGCCATCGACGTCGTGGTGTTTCAGAAACTGGTTGAGAAGCAGAAGGTTCATTCGGAGATGATCTCTCGGGCTTGGTGAGTGAGTGTAAAACCGGGCGCAAATTGTACGTCAAATGCCGCAGCAGTGCATGATATCCTGGGCCCTGATTGATTATTTTAGCGATCTTTTGTCATCTCGGGATACACAGAGCCCGCCACGGATGTCATGAAGCTGTTATGATAGCGCCCTGTTTTTCCCGGCTGAGGACTTCCCTGTGCATATTCATATTCTTGGTATCTGTGGCACCTTTATGGGCTCGATGGCAATTCTGGCCAAACAGCTCGGTTATCGGGTGACCGGCTCTGATGCCAATGTTTACCCACCCATGAGCACACAGTTGCAGGCACAGGGGATCGCGGTACTGGAAGGTTATGACCCGTCACATCTGCAATCCGCACCTGATCTGGTGGTGGTCGGTAATGCCATGACGCGAGGCAACCCCGCCGTGGAATATGTGCTGGAGCATGGTCTGAATTACACCTCCGGGCCGCAGTGGCTGTCAGAACATCTGCGTGATCGCTGGGTGCTGGCGGTGGCTGGCACCCATGGTAAAACCACCACAGCTACCATGCTGGCGTGGATTCTGGAACATGCACAGATGAGTCCGGGGTTCCTGATTGGCGGGGTGCCACAGAATTTCGATGTGTCTGCTCGCTTGGGTGAGTCGCCTTTCTTTGTCATTGAAGCGGATGAATATGACACGGCGTTTTTTGATAAGCGCTCCAAGTTTGTCCATTACCATCCGCGTACGCTTATTCTGAACAATCTTGAGTTTGATCACGCTGATATTTTTGATGACCTGGCGATGATCCAGCGGCAATTTCACCACCTTGTACGTATTGTGCCTGCCAATGGCCAGATTATTGTGCCAACCGGTGAGCCCGCTCTTGATGAAGTGCTGGCGCAGGGGTGCTGGACACCCGTGATACGTACTTCTGTACATGATGAACAGCCTGCTGAATGGCAGGCCCGGTTACTCAGCGACGATGGCACCCATTTTGAGGTGCTGCACAACGGTGAAATTCAGGGGGCGGTGCAGTGGTCCATGACGGGTATGCACAGCGTAAACAATGCCCTGGTAGCGCTGGTGGCTGCCCGCAATGTCGGTGTGCGCCCGCATCATGCAATCGAAGCATTGAATGAGTTTGGTGGCGTCAAGCGGCGTATGGAGCTGGTGGGAGAGGTAAATGGTATTCGTGTCTATGATGATTTTGCTCACCACCCGACCGCCATTGAAACTACCTTGCAGGGTATTCGTAAGCAGGTTGCTGACGCGCCGGTAATTGCGGTTATCGAGCCACGTTCCAATACCATGCGTCTGGGAAGCCATCAGGGGCGGCTGGCAGCCAGTACAGCGGATGCTGACCAGGTACTCTGGTATCAGCCGCAGGGGCTGGACTGGTCACTGGACACAGTTGCCGAACAGTCTCCGGTGGCTGCACAGGTATTTGACAACACCAGCGCTATCATTGAATCCGTAGTGGCTTCGGCACAGCCGGGCAGTCACGTGGTAATCATGAGTAATGGTGGCTTTGAAGGTATTCATCCGCGCATGGTTGAAGCGTTGCAGATGGCACAGGGTGATTGAACACTGCCAGTGAAGCCAGCATCAGAACAGACAGGTTGATTGATGTCCTCTCAATTTAACGACGCGGTAACGGTTGCGATTACCGGTGCATCGGGTGTGCAGTACGGCTTGCGTCTGATTCAGTGTCTGGTGGCGGCTCGCCATCAGGTGCTGGTGATGGTATCCCGTGCCGCTCAGGTAGTCATTGCGACTGAAACAGATTTCAAGCTTCCCGCTGCTCCGGCAGAGCAGGAAGCCTTTCTCAGTCAGCAATTTGCTGCGGTGCCTGGACAGATTCGGGTGTTTGGTCGTGAACAGTGGATGGCTCCGGTTGCTTCTGGCTCCGGCGCACCGAGCCGGATGGTGGTTTGCCCGTGCAGTACCGGCACATTGTCTGCTATTGCAACCGGCGCCAGCAATAATCTGATTGAACGTGCGGCGGACGTCGCATTGAAAGAACGCCGCCAGCTGATTCTGGTGCCCCGTGAAGCCCCCTATTCAGAGATTCATCTGGAGCACATGCTGAAGCTGACCCGCATGGGTACGGTGATTATCCCTGCCAGCCCGGGCTTTTATCAGCGTCCGCAAACCGTAGACGATATGGTGGACTTTATTGTTGCCCGTATTCTGAACCAGTTACAGATTGAGCAAAGCTTACTGCCACGCTGGGGCGATCAGCTGATCCAGCCTGAGTGTTGAATTGCTGCTTTTATTCTTAATTCTGACTTCCTTAATTTGATAGATCTGTGAGCCTATGAGCCGAATTCTTGCCCTGGATACTTCGACGGATGCTTGTTCTGTTGCGTTGCTGCTGGACGGTGAGCTGTTCGAAGATTTTCGTGTTATTCCCCGTCAGCACACCCGTGAACTGCTGCCGATGATCAGTGCGTTACTGGACAGCCATAAGCTGACGGTGGCTGAGCTTGATGCCATTGCTTTTGGCCGTGGGCCGGGTTCTTTTGCCGGTATTCGTATTGCGACAGGCACGGCGCAGGGGCTGGCTTTTGCCGCCGGCCTGCCGATGTTGCCAGTCTCGACACTGGCAGCGATGGCGCTAACGCAGCATCAGGCCAGTGGTTGTGATCAGCTGGTGGCAGCGCTGGATGCCCGCATGGATGAGATTTATGCGGGGGCTTACCGCTTTAAACAGGGTTTGCCAGTAGAGCTGCAACCGGAGCAGGTTTGTGCTCCGGCACAACTGGCGCTACCAGCAGGGCGGTTTGTGGCTACGGGTAGTGGCTTTAATTACCTTGATGATATGTCTGCACCGTTGCAGGCACAGTTGGAAACCGTAATAACCGAGTGCTACCCGCGCGCCGGTGCCATGGCTCTGCTGGCACAGGGTGACTGGGAAGCAGGCAGAACCGTGGCACCTGAACAGGCCTTGCCCGTGTATCTGCGTGATGAAGTGGCCTGGAAGAAAAAGGATCAACAGTAAGCATGGATTGGTTGCAGGTTGTTGTACTGGCCCTGATTCAGGGATTGACCGAGTTTTTGCCGATTTCCAGCTCGGCGCATCTTATTCTGCCTTCGCAGTTACTGGGCTGGCCTGATCAGGGTCTGGCGTTTGATGTGGGTGTCCACGTGGGTAGCTTACTGGCTGTGATGCTCTATTTTCGCCATGAGATTGTCAGCCTGCTGACCGGCTGGTTGAATAGCTTGCGCGGTCGCCAGAGTGCTGAGGGGACACTGGCCTGGCTGGTGATTCTGGCGACAATCCCTGCGGTTGTACTGGGCGTGATGTTGTCTGACATCATTAAGGAATATGGCCGTTCAATTCTGGTGATTGCCGGGACGACGCTGATTTTTGGTGCTCTGTTATGGTGGGCAGACAGTCGTCGCACAGAAGCCCGCCAGCTGGAAGGTATCGGCTGGAAAGATGCGATGATTATTGGCCTGTCGCAGGCGGTGGCGATGATTCCGGGTACCTCCCGTTCTGGTATTACCATTACGGCGGCACTGATGCTGGGCTTCAGCCGTCAGGCGGCAGCGCGGTTTTCGTTTCTGATGTCCATTCCGGTGATCGCCGGTGCGGGCCTGTTACTGGGGCTGGACCTGGCTGATACCGGTACGCAGGGCCAGTGGCAGATGATCGGTGCTGGACTGGTGCTGTCTGCCATCAGTGCCTGGACCTGTATCCACCTGTTCCTTAAAGCGCTGGACCGTATCGGTATGATGCCCTTTGTGATCTACCGGATGCTGCTGGGGCTGGTGTTACTGGCGGTGTACTTTGCCGGTTAAACAACGCTTTCTTTTACTCACTGAACTGACCTGTTAATGATGCGAGAGATTACTGCGGCGGTTGCCGTAACCGCAACAGACCCACAGCGGCTGGGTGATGCACAGCAGCTGGCGCGGCGTCTGGCGTTGCCCTTTGTGGCAGAGGCTGACCCGGCCGATGGGGCCTTTGTGGCTTTGCTGCAATACGCCCCTGATGGACTACAGCTACAGCAGACTGCCCGTAAGAAGCGCCCGGGGCCGGTATGGGTGGATTTTGTCAGCGGTGCTGTCGCTCATCGGCGCAAGTTTGGTGGCGGTTCCGGGCAGATGATTGCCAAGGCAGTAGGCATCAAAGGGGGATTACGGCCGCAGGTGCTGGATGTAACCGCTGGGCTTGGACGTGATGCTTTTGTTCTGGCTACGCTTGGGTGTGAGGTTACTTTGCTGGAGCGTTCACCCATCATCCATGCTTTGCTTGAAGATGGCCTGGCGCGCGCGCAGGCTGACGCTGAGGTGGCAGATATTGCCAGCCGTATGACACTGCTACCGGCTGACAGTGTGCAGTGGTTGCAGCAGCAGGCAGCCGAAAGCTTCCAGGTGCTCTACCTGGATCCGATGTTTCCGCACAATGATAAGTCAGCGCAGGTGAAAAAGGAGATGAACCTGTTTCAGGCAATAGTCGGTGAAGACAACGATGATGCTGCGTTACTTGAAGCTGCCTGGCCGATTGCAGAGTATCGACTGGTGGTCAAGCGGCCCCGTAAAGCGCCTGCCATTGAGGGGCAGGCGCATAGCTATCAGCTATTGGGTAAATCAACCCGGTACGATATATACACCCGTAAAAAACTGGCCTGACTTTCTGGTCACTTAAGCCCCGTCTTCTGACGATAGATTGTTCCTGGTCATGAGGAGACTGCTGTCAGTAGTGAGGAGGCGGTGGTTCATCCCCCGGTGCGGTTGGTGCTGACAGGTCCAGCTGTTTCACCTGTTTGTGCAGGGTGATAACCAGCTCCTTCAGTTGTATAAGTTCTCTGTCCTGTCGAGCGATTACATCGCTCAGTTTATCAATGGCGTCTTCCTGAAAAGCGACTCGGCTTTCCAGGTCTGCCAGGCGTTGTTCATCTGACATTGAGTCTCCGGCTTGTTGATCTGCCCAGGGCAGGTGCTGCCGTCCAGCGGGCGTATATGTCATACTTCAGTAGTAGCTTCGTAACTGTTGTGACTGATTGTGTTCAAGTCAGTACAGTTGTTCGTAGCTGTTGAATAAGTGCACAAAGTCAGCTATATGTGCTCGGTTGCCCCGCCATAATAGCGGCGAGGTGCGGAAAGGAAAACGATTACAGATAAAGAGAATAATTACATGCATGGTAATCAGTTGATTCGAATTGCAGGCGCCAGTGCAGTTGCGGCTGCGGTGTTGGTGTTTCTGCTCAAGGCCGTGTCGGCAATGCCGGCGGTGACGCTTGCGGCTTTTATAGTGTCTTTTGTGGTGATTATGGCCTGTGCGATCGCCTGTGCTCTGATAGCGTCGGGGCAATCTCTGGGTGGTTCAATGGCTAGCGTGGCGCGTAGTGTGGCTGAACGTAGTGATGATCGTGAAGTCGGGCTGGTAAAGTGGTTTAACGTGTCTAAAGGCTTTGGTTTTATTACTCGTGAAAATGGTGAAGATGTATTTGTGCATTTCCGTAATATTCGGGGGCGTGGACATCGCTCGCTAACGGAAGGGCAGAAGGTACGTTTTAATGTCCGCCAGGGTGATAAAGGGTTGCAGGCGGAAGATGTTTCCGTGATGCGCGCCTGATCACCAACTAACGGGTGAGATTGCTTCACCCGTTATTTCCTCTCTGTTTCTTCTGGCGCTTCTTCCTTCTTCAATTTTCCGCTTTTTAATTATTTATTCGGTGTGATGTCGCTTCTCTGTGTCTGTTATTCAGAACAGGGATGACTGTTGCTGCATAACGTCTGGCCAGTCGAGAGGGTTTTTCAGTGCTGGGCGTTCTGCTTCCAGCAACTGACAGAAGTGCTGTGCCAGCAAGGGGGCTTCGTTGTTATCAGGTGTATGAAAAAAAAGATAAGGTGTACGGCCTTCGTCAATCCATTGCAGTACTTTTTTCAACCATGGGGTAAGCCATTGGTTCGTGCTTTGCCAGTGTAATGCGCTGATAAAGCGAACCATTGGTTGTTGTCCGGTCGCTAATACATGTAAGGGCAGTCTGGGTTTTTTCTGTAGCGCGTCCTGGGTTGCCAGGTCATCAGCAGGCTCTGAAAATAACCATCGGGTGTCGAACATGGTTCGGTTTATCTGGTATTGTGCCAGCAGGCGATTAAACGTTTGTTCTTCGTGCTGTTTATTAAAGAAATCTGGATGACGTACCTCAACGCTGTAGTGCCATTGGTCGGGAAGCTGTTGCAGAAATAGCGCTAATGTATCAATCTGTCGCGGGCTGAATGAAGCCGGAAGCTGAATGCTGATTAGCCCTGTGCGGGGCTGTAACGGTGTTATCCGGTCAAGAAATTCGGTGACTAGCGGCTGACAATGTCGTAGCTGGTGCTGGTGAGTGATGGTTTGAGGCAGTTTGAAACAGAAACGGAATGTATCTGGTACTTCAGTTTGCCAGCGATTGACCGATACAGAGTCAGGTATACCGTAAAATGTGGTATTACCTTCAACCGAGTTGAAGTATCGGGCATAGCGGCCAAGCGCTCGGGTTGTGCTGTCACCCATTAAAGGGCCGTCCTGCCAGGCAGTGTGATTCCACTGTGGCAGGCCAATATACCAGAGGGGAGGATGAGTAGGTATCACCTGCTTATTAGCTCCTGCTGAGGCGTGACAGTCATGGTTATTATTAATGCTTCGCATCTGAAGAGAGCATAACACATGGATTTTGCTTCTTTACTTGGAATTATTTCGGGGTTGGCACTGATTGTGTCAGCCATTGTTATTGGTGGTAGCGCCGATGTATTTGTCAATATTCCCGGAATAATGATCGTAATTGGAGGTACAACGGCGGCAACGTTGCTGACGGTACAGTTCAGGGATGTAATCAATGCGTTTCGTGGCGCTTTTATTGTGTTTACAAGCGATAAAACCAATCCGGGCGAGATGATTGATACCATGATGGAGCTGAGTCGCATCAGTCATCGACATGGTTTGCTGGCTCTTAATGAAGTCAAAAGTGACTCTCACGTATTGCAGCGCGCCTGTGATTTGCTGGCTGAAGCAGCATCCGAACAGGTTATTCGTAACACCTTGCAGAATGAAATTGACTCCCTGATGTCCCGCCACCATGCGGTACAGGATGTGTTTCGTAAAATGGGCACTTACTCGCCAGCATTCGGCATGTTGGGTACGTTGATTGGTCTGATTCAGATGCTCAGTCAGCTCGATAACCCTGAATCAATTGGCCCTGCAATGGCTGTAGCTCTGCTGACAACATTCTATGGCTCTTTCCTGGCAACGATGGTGTTTATCCCGATTGCTGGCAAACTGAAAGCCCGTACGCTGGCCGAGGTGACGAATCTTGAAATTATTCGTGAGGGTTGCATCAGTATCCTGACGAATGACCACTACATGCACGTATATGAGCAGCTGTCTTCCTATATCCCAGAAGCGCAGCGCAAGCAGATTTCCCCCAGCATGGGAGGGTGATAGATGTCTCATATTCGCGAGCTGCTCAAGGAAGAAACTGAGAACACCTGGCTTACTACTTATGCTGATTTGATGACGCTGTTGCTGGTGTTTTTTGTGTTGTTGTTTTCAATGTCTTCGCTTAAAAAAGCTGACTTTGAAGTTGCGCGGCGCTCCCTGACGTTAGCACTGGATAGCGCTACAGGAAATAACAGTCTGATAGAGCTGGATGCGCAGGCGCCGACTGATCGCATTCCTGAAGAGTTACGTGAAGAGAAGCTGCCAGCGCATGACTACAGTCTGGAGGATTCCAGCAATCCAAACTCTGCTGAGGCTATTCAGCAGCGTATTCGCATCCAGCGAGAGCTGGAGGAAACGAAGAAAGAGATTGAACAGTCATTCCAGCTGGCAAGCCTCAGTGATTCTGTCGAGATTGCAACGCCTAAGGACGGAAAACTGCGTCTGAGAATGAAGGGGGAGGTTTTGTTTGGGTCAGGGTCTGCTGAGTTTAATCGTGGCAGTGTGTTGTTGCTGGATGAAGTACGCAGGATTATGAGTCGTAATCCTAAATATAAAGTCAATATTCAGGGGCACACTGATGATCAACCAATTGAGACCCCGCAGTTTCCATCTAACTGGGAGCTGTCAGCTGTCAGGGCAACAACTGTACTGCGGTATTTTATGCGTGGTGGAATTTCACCTGAGCGTTTGACTGCAACCGGTTATGGTGCCTCCATGCCTCTGGTATCTAACAAGGACAGTGCAAGCCGAGCGGAAAACCGCCGGATTGAGTTTGTGCTGGAACACCAGGTGAAGTAATGTCACTGATTATTCCTGAATCACTTGATAAATCTAATAAGCGTAAAGCGGTCCGGGTTGAGCTGTCTGCAAAAGACCCGGTGCGATTTGCGGCGGCAGGTCAGAAAACGGTGATTGATAACATTTCCGAATCAGGTATAGCCTTTCGGGTCGAGACTGCCATTGAAGAGAGTGTGGTTGATGGCATTTTGAAGTTCAAGATTGATCAGGTGTATACACTGCGTATGAAAGTGGAAATCCTGACGCAGCATGAGGGCTCTTATCGAGCCCGGTTTCTTGATCTGAGTAAGCAGAATACCAAGCTGATGTCTCGACTGGTGTTAGGTTTACAGAAACTGCATATTCGCCGACGCAAGCAGCAGAAGCTGATTCAGATGGAAAAGATGATGGCTGAGACCTCGGAGAAAAATAAAATCTCTCTGACAAGAAAATAGCTTGCCATTTTTATTTCTACTCTGTAGCATACGTTTTCGTTGATGCGGGGTGGAGCAGCTTGGTAGCTCGTCGGGCTCATAACCCGAAGGTCGTTGGTTCAAATCCAGCCCCCGCTACCATATTTAAGAAAGGCTGAAACCGAAAGGTTTCAGCCTTTCGTCGTTCTGAGTGGGCGATAAGTAAAACCGTTTCTAGGGTTTCTAGGGTTTCTAGGGTTTCTAGGGTTTCTAGGGTTTCTAGGGTTTCTAGG
>JAOXSF010000144.1 GCA_025800125.1 Marinobacterium sp. | reverse complement strand
ATAAAAACAAAGCCAGGCGGTAGTCGAGACAGCCTGCTAACGATCAGCGTTAATTCTCTCTCTTAATAGTTCTTTTGCCATCTGATGATCGCTCATTACCAGGTTTTATTGCCTTGTAAGCTGTTGTTCAGCCTAAAGTTATACATTGGCCCTGCACGAAGGGTTGAGATTGCTTGTGACTGTTTCTGGCTGCGCATTGATCTGGTGCTGCCTTCAGACTATCAACAATAGGACTGGAGTTCGCGCTTCGGGCTTTGAGCGATTAGAATTAGCGCCTTAAAGAACAGTCACCTGTGATATATGGCTGTTCCGGTATATCAGATCAGGAGTGGCGTCTGGCCATGGTTAAAGTTCGTGAGGAACACCCGGTTCGGGATGATGGTTCAGTAGATCTGGACATCTGGTTGAATCTGCTGGCTGAGCAGGTTGAAATCACTGACATTGAACGTCTGCGCAAAGCATGTGAGCTGGCACGCTGGGCTTATGAGCAGGCTGAAGCTAAAGAAGATGTCTGGTCGCATGGTGTGGCTGCAGGTAGTTTTCGTACCGGTCTGGAAATGGCGCAGATATTGGCAGAACTGCAGCAGGATGAAGAAACTTTGATTGCCGCTGTGCTCTATCGTTCTGTTCGTGAGCGAAAACTGAGTCAGGAGTCTATTCGTAAGCAGTTTGGCAAGGAGGCTGTGCGCCTGATCGAAGGGGTATTGCAGATGGCTGCTATTGGTAGTCGCAAAAACCCACGATTGGATGACAATGCGCTGGCGTCTGGTGGTGACCAGATTGAAAACATCCGTCGTATGCTGGTTGAGATGATCAGCGATGTACGTGTGGCGTTGATCAAGATAGCAGAACGGACCTGCGCTATTCGTGGGGTGAAGGAAGGCTCCCGCCGTAAACGTTACCTGGTTGCCCGCGAAGTTTTCGACATCTACGCACCGCTGGCTCATCGTCTGGGGATTGGGCATATTAAATGGGAACTGGAAGATCTGTCTTTCCGTTACCTCAAGCCTAATGATTACAAGCATATTGCTCGCTTGCTGGACGAGAAACGGCTGGACCGCCAGGATTATATTGATACTGTTGTTAATCGCCTCAATGATGAACTTGCGAAAGTCAGTATTGCCGGTGAGGTAAATGGTCGCGCCAAGCATATATACAGTATCTGGCGAAAAATGCAGCGCAAGAATATTGACTTCAGTCAGGTTTATGATGTGCGTGCAGTGCGAATTCTGGTGCCTGAAATTCGTGATTGTTATGCGGTACTCGGTATTGTGCATGGGCTGTGGCGTAATATTCCTCACGAATTTGATGATTATGTAGCTTCGCCGAAGCCGAATGGCTATCGCTCACTGCATACCGCCGTCTTTGGCCCGGATGGTAAGGTGCTGGAGATTCAGATCCGTACCTTTAATATGCACGAAGAGGCGGAGCTGGGTGTTTGTGCCCATCATCTGTATAAAGGCACGGATCTTAAATCTAAAAGTGACTCCTACGAAGACAAGATTGCTTGGTTGCGTCAGGTGCTTGAGTGGCATGAAGATCTGGGAGAAACGGAAGGTTTTGGCGATATGCTGCGCTCCGATATTGTGCAGGATCGAGTCTATGTCTTTACACCAGACGGCCATGTTGTTGATCTGCCAACGGGAGCTACCCCGATTGATTTTGCCTACCGTGTTCATACCGAAATTGGTCACCGTTGTCGTGGTGCCAAGATTAACGGACGTATTGTTTCACTGAACCGCCGCTTGCAAACTGGTGATCAGGTCGAAATTCTTACCACCAGGGAAGAAAAGCCACGCCGTGACTGGCTGAATGCAAACCTTGGTTTTGTGACAACCTCACGTGCACGTGCCAAGGTTGCACACTGGTTTAAAGCACAGGCTAAAGAACAGAATGCTGAAGCTGGCCGTCAGATTGTCGAGCGAGAGTTGCGACGTATGGCGCTGGAAGGTGTTAATTTCGAAAAACTGGCGCAGGCTGTGAACTATAAAACAGCTGAAGATGCGTTTGCTGCACTGGGTGCTGGTGATATTCGTTTGGCCCAGCTGGTGAATGCGGCTCAGCGCCAGGTTGAACCGCCTATTACCGCAGAACTGCCAGAATCTGCTATACGTACACGGCCACCATCAGACACTGCTGATGGCAGCGGTATTCGTATCAGTGGGGTAGGTAACCTGCTCACCACAATGGCAACCTGTTGTAAGCCTGTGCCGGGTGATCCAATCGTTGGTTATATTACCCTGGGGCGCGGTGTGTCGATTCACCGGGAAGATTGTAGTAATGCCTTGTCGCTACGTGAGCAGGAACCAGAACGCCTGATTACCGTGGATTGGGGGAATGAAGATGAAGCAACTTATCCGGTAGACATTCTGATTGAGGCATATGACCGTCAAGGGCTGCTGCGTGATGTAATGATGGTTTTGGCCAATGACAATATCAACATCACAGCGGCCAACACACTGACGGATAAGAAGGATAATACGGCACGTCTGTCGTTAACACTGGAGATTACCCGGCTTGATATGCTGGGGCGGATTATGGATCGTATCAATCAGGTACCGAATGTGATTGATGTCCACCGTTACCGTAGTGGGAGGGCGAAGTGAGTCAGCGCTATACATTTGATGACTTGCGCTATCTGATGGCTCGCCTGCGCGACCCACAGGATGGCTGTCCATGGGACCTGAAGCAGCATTTTGCTACCATCGTGCCGCATACTCTGGAAGAGGCTTATGAGGTTGCTGATTGTATTGAACAACAGGATTTCGAGCATCTTGAATCAGAACTTGGAGATCTGCTGTTTCAGGTGATCTTTTACGCTCGACTGGGTGAAGAGGGCAGCCTGTTTGATCTGGATAGCATCGTCGACACCCTGACCCGCAAACTTATTCGTCGACACCCCCATGTTTTCCCACTTGGGACACTGAAATCACGCGCTGGGGATCAGAATCTTGCGGCCGATGAAGTTAAGCAGACATGGGAGCAGATCAAACAGCAGGAAAGGGTTGCAAAGGCGAAGTCACGGGTGCTGGATGATGTCCCTCGTACTCTACCTGCATTGAATCGAGCGGCCAAGCTCACCAAACGCGCAGCTCAGGTAGGATTTGACTGGCCTGATCTGCATGGAGTACTGGATAAGATTGAAGAAGAACTGGGCGAATTGCGGGAAGCGGTTGATCGTAATGTTCAGCATGAAATTGCCGATGAAATGGGAGATCTGCTATTTGCGCTGGTTAATCTTTCTCGCCACCTCAAGGTTAATCCTGATACCGCTTTACGCAGCACCAATCATAAGTTTGAGCGTCGTTTCAATCATGTTGAAGACCAGGTTGAACAAGCCGGTGGTGATTGGCAGCAATTTGAGTTACAGCAGCTTGACCTGTTTTGGGATGAAGCCAAGGCAAAAGGGCTATAACAGGTAGTAGGGAAAGCACGATGAAACGTACACGTATTCTGTTTCTGGTTTTTCTGACGGTCATGATTGCGGTGGCTTTTGTGGTTGGCCGCAAGACGGCAGATAACCTTGAACTGTTGCAGGCGGAAGGTTTTACCATCAGTCGTGATATGAACGGTGTGCCTCGTCTGTTGGTAGATGAACCGCGCCAGCAGATCGCTATTGTAGATAACAAAGGTTATCGTAAGCTGAATTATAGCCAGATTGAGCGGCTGGAAATCGCTTTTGATGGCCAGAAAGAAGCACCGGTGAATTACCGTATCGAAATCTTTTCTTCGGCTCTGGACGATGACAGAGTCAGTATTGTCTATGAAAATGAGTGGCGTGCCCGGCAGGAGTATGCTCGTTTTCGCAAAATAATCGGGCATTGATCTGTCTCGATGTTTCCAGTATGGGCGGGTCTTGATGGCCCGTTTTTTATTTCTGGCCTGTTTTTTCTGTTTCCTGTCCCATGCCTTTTGCCAAAGTTTTATTTTGCTGCAACGCGCAACTGCTCTATTGTCTGTCTGACCCCCTATTCAAGGAGACGCGGTATGAATGAGTTGCATGAAGCGTTACGGGACAATGTACGTATGCTGGGCCAGAGTCTGGGCCATACTATGGAAGCTGATCTGGGTGATCAGTTTCTTGATACGATTGAGCATATTCGCCAGCGAGCGCGTCAGGCGCGGCATGATGCAGATTCGGATGCCTCTGAATTGATACAGGCACTGCAAGGGCTGAAGGATGATGAGTTGCTTCCTGTAGCACGGGCTTTTACCCAGTTTCTTAATCTTGCCAATATCGCTGAAGAACATCACCGGGTACGTCGCTGGTTGCGCAGCGATGCCCACCTGCCTGGTGATGATTCTGTTCAGAAACTGATTGTGCGTCTGCAACAGCAGGGACTGGATAATCAGACCATCGCTGATCAGCTGGCGACAATGGATATTGATCTGGTACTTACAGCTCATCCGACCGAGGTCAACCGCCGTACTCTGATTCGTAAATATGATGAAGTGGCACACTGTCTGCGTCAGCAGGATGACGGCCAGCATATTGAGCATCGGTTGCATGAACTGGTTAATCAGATCTGGCATACCAGTGAAATCCGGCAGCAACGGCCAACCCCGGTAGAGGAAGCACGATGGGGGTTTGCTGTCATTGAAAACTCGCTCTGGCAAGCGGTACCTGATTTTCTGCGGCGACTTGATGAGCAGCTGACGGCCTCAACAGGGTTGAGGCTACCACTGGAAGCAGCACCTGTACGCTTTGCATCCTGGATGGGGGGAGACAGGGACGGTAATCCTAATGTGACAGCCGTGGTGACAACGGAAGTATTATTGCTGTCGCGCTGGATGGCCGCGGACCTGTATGAACGTGATATTGATCGTTTACGTTCGGAGTTGTCCATGCACCGTTGTAGCGCTGAATTACGAGCTGTCGTGGGGGATGATAAAGAGCCCTATCGAGCGTTATTAGGACAGGTTCGTAAACGACTACGCCAGACGAAAGCCTGGATACAAAGTGAACTGGACGGTCATCCGGTTGAGGCCGAGGGTGTTTATTGTAAGGACAATGAACTACTGGAGCCGTTGTTACTTTGTCACCGCTCCCTCTGTGAATCCGGGATGCGTATCATTGCTGAAGGTCCGCTGGAAGACAGTATTCGCAGAGCTGCATGCTTTGGCCTGTCATTAGTACGGCTTGATATTCGCCAGAACTCGGACCGTCATGCTGAGGTTATGCAGGAGCTGGTACAGTTCTATGATCTGGGTGACTACAGTAGCTGGAATGAGCAGGAGCGTCAGGTTTTTCTGTTGCGTGAGCTGCGTAGCCGTCGGCCTCTTATTTCCAGCCACTGGCAACCCTCAGCATCAGTGCAGGAAGTGCTGGATACATGTCGAGTAATCGCTACGGCCAGTCCTCAGGCGCTGGGTTCTTATGTCATATCAATGGCTAGCCAACCTTCTGATGTATTAGCGGTTATCTTGCTATTGCGTGATATGGGAATGAAACACAATATTCGTGTGGTTCCCCTGTTTGAGACACTGGATGATCTGAAGGGGGCCCGTGACTGTATCGCGGCGTTGCTGGATATTGACTGGTATAGAGAATACTGTGCCGGCCACCAGGAGGTGATGATTGGTTACTCTGACTCTTCCAAGGATGCTGGACAGCTGGCTGCTGCCTGGGGGCAGTATCAGGCACAAGAACAACTGACTGAACTGTGTCAGCAACGAAGTGTACGTTTGACGCTATTTCATGGCCGGGGCGGCACGGTGGGGCGTGGTGGCGGCCCAAGCCATACTGCGATTCTGGCGCAACCGCCTGGTTCGGTAGCGGGCAGCCTGCGGGTTACTGAGCAGGGTGAGATGATCCGCTTCAAATTTGGCATTCCCGAGATTGCTGTGCGTAATATGGAACTTTATGCCGGGGCTGTGTTGGAAGCCAGCCTTGCACCTGGTGCGGCACCGCAGGAGGAATGGCGCACGCTGATTGCACAGCTGACGGAACGCAGCTTACAGGAGTATCGTGCCGTTGTTCGTCAGGATGAGCAGTTTGTGCCTTATTTTCGTGCTGCAACACCAGAACAGGAGCTAGCCAAACTGCCGTTGGGCTCGCGTCCAGCCAAGCGCCGTCAGGATGGTGGAGTGGAAAGCCTGCGGGCAATTCCATGGATCTTTGCCTGGACACAGGCCCGGCTGATGTTACCGGCCTGGCTGGGCACTGATCGGGCTCTGAACGCTATGGTTTCGGGTGATCAGCTACCCGCTGTGCAACAGATGTATCAGCAATGGCCATTCTTTCGTTCCAATATTGATATGTTAGAGATGGTACTGGCCAAGGCTGCGCCGCAACTGTCAGCTTATTATGATCAGCGATTGGTGTCTGAAGAATTACGAGTGCTGGGCTCTAGCCTGCGTGAGCGGCTGGTCGCCATGCGTGATCTGATTAATCAGGTTAAACGACAGCAGACCTTGCTGGTTGATAATCCTGTTATCCGTCAGTCGATTGAAGTACGTAACCCTTACATTGATCCATTACATTACCTGCAGGCTGAGCTTCTCTACCGTGACCGAAATCAGCCGGATGAAGCGCTGGAGCAGGCACTGATGGTGACCATGGCGGGGATTTCTGCTGGTATGCGTAACACTGGATAACTCTAGCGGCTGCATAGCTTTCAAGTTACATATGGCGGCTTGAAAGCTGTGCAGAGTGGTCGTAGCAACGCAGACTTTCCTGGCATATGGCAGGCTTGAGCAGGTAGTAAAATTGGCGTACCCTGCTTGGTCTCCCGCCCGCTGTTCCCTCCGTTCACACATGGCCTGCCTGGTTGGGCTAACGTCCAATTGTGGCCTCGAAGAGGAATGGTATTGTCCGGGCATAACAGATTATTCAGGTGCAAGCGTCTGATTTCGCTCACCTTTCCATTTTGCTATTTATCCAGGAGTTACATCCATGCGAATCATCCTTCTTGGCGCACCGGGTGCCGGTAAAGGTACTCAGGCTCAGTATATTACTGAGAAATACAGCATTCCTCAGATCTCTACCGGTGATATGCTGCGTGCGGCAGTAAAAGCGGGTACACCACTGGGTGTTAAAGCCAAGGAAGTGATGGATGCCGGTAAGCTGGTATCTGACGACATTATTATCGGTCTGGTAAAAGAGCGTATCGCTGAAGCTGATTGCGCAAATGGCTTCCTGTTTGATGGCTTCCCTCGCACGATTCCACAGGCTGACGCGCTGAAAGAAGCGGGCGTAAAGATTGACGCTGTTGTTGAGATTGATGTTGCTGACGAAGAGATCGTGAAGCGCATGGCAGGGCGTCGTGTGCACCCAGGTTCTGGCCGTACTTACCATGTTGTTTTCAATCCGCCTAAAGAAGAAGGTAAGGACGACGTTACTGGTGAAGAACTGGTACAGCGTGCTGATGATGCCGAAGAAACCGTGCGTGATCGTCTGAAGGTTTACCATGACCAGACCGCACCGCTGATCACCTACTACAAAGGCTGGGCAGCTGAAGATGCTGCAGCAGCACCCGCATACGTATATGTACCAGGTGTTGGTGGCGTTGAAGATATCCGCGATAAAGTTTTCGAAGGTCTGGCTGCGACTGAGTAAGGAAATCCTGCCTGTCATCTGACAGCGTGACAGAATACCGGGTACAAGCCGTACTTTCTGCTAACCATATCTGATGCAGGTTGCAGAAATGTACGGCTTTTCTGTTTCTGTTGTTTTGCAATCGCCTGCGAATGTGATCTGAAGTGGGCTTTTAACGTATAATCACCGCTCTGGTGCTTATGTCTATCTGGCGTAAGTATCCGCCTGGGGCCGGTACTTGTGCTGGTTCAGAGCAAAGACCTCCTTTTATTTCCACCCGTGAAAAATACCTGGTAGAGAATAGCTATGCGCACTCAGGAAAAGACAGCGATCATTCTGGCCAATCTGGGAACCCCTGACAGTCCGGAACCCGACGCAGTTCGGCGTTATCTGGCCGAGTTTCTGTCTGACCGGCGAGTTGTCGAGGGAGACGGTGCCAGGCGATTGTTATGGAAGTCGGTACTGCATGGCATCATTCTGCGTTTTCGGCCACGTAAGGTTGCCAAGGCTTATAAAACCATCTGGCAGGACGATTCTCCCATGCGGATGATTCTGGACCGTCAGGTAACGGAGCTGGAACTGGCCTTGCAGAGCCATTGTGGCAACTGTGCACCGCAGGTGTTTGCAGCGATGACATATGGCCAGCCTGGGTTAAAAGATTGTCTGCAATCACTGCAGAGCAATGGTTATAAGCGCATTCTGATTCTGCCGCTATACCCACAGTATTCAGCGACAACGACAGCACCGATTTATGATCAGGTGGCCCGTTTTCAGCTGGCACAGCGTGAAGTTATGGACATTCGCATACTCAAGTCCTATTACGATCATCCGCTGTATATCCGGGCATTAGCCAACAGTGTTCGAGCACAGTGGCAGCAAGATGAACCCGCTGAGAAATTGCTGCTTTCTTACCATGGTATTCCACAGGAATATGCAGATAAAGGTGACCCTTATCCAGAGCACTGTCACCGCACCTCTGAGTTGTTAGCAGAGGAATTGGGGTTGGCTGATAATACCTGGGTGACCACCTTTCAGTCCCGTTTTGGCCCCAAGCAGTGGTTGACACCCTATACCGATAAAACGCTGGAAAAGCTGCCGAAGCAGGGGGTTACCCGGCTGGATGTTGTCTGTCCGGCATTTTCAGCAGACTGCCTGGAAACGCTGGAAGAGATGGGCGAAGAAAACCGTGAGCTTTACCTCAAGGCGGGCGGCAAAGAATACAATTATATTCCGGCTTTGAACGCCACGCCTGATTTTATTGATCTGTTGAAACATCTGGTACTGGAGCAGGCCGGTGACTGGGTTGGAGAGCGCTGAGTGTCTGATGAACTGATTTTTGGTCAGCATGCGGTACGTACCGCGCTGAAACGGGATGCGAAGCGAATTCGCGGGCTGATGTTCCAGAAAGGGCGCCGTGATGAGAAAGCTCAGGCATTGCTGGAGTTGGCAGAGCAACTGGGTCTGGATATTCGTATGGCACCGCGTGGTCAGATGGATGAACTGACAGCAGGTGGTGCTCATCAGGGCATTATTGCATTCTGTATTGCGATGAAAGCATACAATGAACGTTTTCTGGATCAGCGGCTGGATGAGCTTGAAGCAGAGGGTACAGTACCATTTCTGTTAGTACTTGATGGTGTAACTGATCCTCATAACCTTGGGGCTTGCCTGCGTACAGCAGATGCTGCCGGCGTACATGCGGTTATAGCCCCTAAAGATCGCAGTGCACCACTGAATGCGACGGTTGCCAAGGTTGCCTGTGGTGCGGCTGAAGCAATGCCCTATGTACAGGTAACTAACCTGTCACGTACGTTGCAATCGTTGCAGCAGCGTGGTGTCTGGATAACCGGTACCGCAGGTGAAACGGATCAGCTCCTGACTCAGGCTAACCTGACTGGGCCCATGGCACTTGTGATGGGAGCTGAAGGTAAAGGCATGCGTCGTCTGACGCGCGAGCATTGTGATCAGCTGGTAAAGATCCCGATGGCAGGTGAAGTCAGTAGTCTGAATGTGTCTGTGGCGACGGGTATCTGCCTGTTCGAGGCTGTTCGCCAGCGCAGTACAGGCTGAATATTGGCTCGGATGTGATAGCGCTATAAAACATAAAAACCGGTTAGCTGACCGGTTTTTATGTTTCAGATATTAAATATTGCTCTGTTTCAGTCGGTTTCCAGACACTCCAGGATATGGGTTGCAATCATCATTTCTTCATCAGTTGGAATAACATTAACAGTGACCCGTGACTGACGACTGCTGATCTGCAAGGCTCCGGCCTGATTATCCTGATCATCATAAATCAGCCCCAGCCAGCCACAGCGCTTCATAATGCGTTCGCGTACGTTGGCATCGTTTTCACCCACACCACCGGTAAAAACAATCTGATCCAGACCACCTAGTGCTGCAGCCAGACGGCCTATCTCCAGTGCAGCCCGATAGGCGAACATATCAATCGCTTCCTCGGCATGAGGGTGGTCGGCCTGATGAAGTTCCAGCATATCGCCACTGATACCACCGGAAACCCCGAACCAGCCACTCTGTTTGTAGAGCAGATTTTCCAGTGCATCGGCATCCATATGGTAGTGACGCTGCAGATAAAGCAACACGCCCGGATCAATATTTCCGGTACGGTTGCCCATTGGCAGGCCGTCCACTGCGGAGAAGCCCATACTGGATGATTGCGATTCACCTTCCAGCGTACCGCACATACTGGCACCGGCACCCAGGTGGCAGATGATGGTGCGAGATTTCAGAATGTTCAACTCTTTCAGGCGACGTACGATAAATTCGTAGGACAGGCCATGAAAACCATACCGGTGAATACCGGCCTCGGTCAGTTCCCGTGGCAGGGCGTAGTAACGCTCTACCGCAGGCTGGCCGACATGGAACATGGTATCGAAACAGGCAACCTGAGGCAGTGCAGGTGCCAGCGTGTGGCAGGCATCAATCAGCTTCAGGTTATAGGGCTGGTGCAATGGAGCCAGCGGGTTAAAGGCGGCCAGATCCAGCAACTTTTCTTCATCGACCAGCATTGGAGCAGAATACTTTTCCCCTCCATGTACGACCCGGTGTCCCATTGCAATCAGCTCTGTTTCCGGGTGCTGGGTCTGAAGCCAGTGGATTACTGTCTGCAGACAGGCCTGATGACGACCCTCACGGGGTATATCGTCCAGGGACAGGCCGTTACTGAACAGTATGTTGCCTTCATTGTCGGTAACCTGCATTCGGGCGTTACCCAGAATATTGCCGAGCTTGAAGCGATATTGCAGCACAGCTTCCTGCTGCTGGACGTCGAAAACGGCACACTTCAGGCTGGAGGAACCGCCGTTAACGGTGAGTAATCCTTTCATGACGCTGTTTACTTCTCCTGATGTCGAACAATATATGAAGCCAGTGCGCAGGACGCCAGGCGACCCAGCGGTTTTTCAGCACGGCTGGTCAGAATAATCGGTACGCTGGCACCCAGTGCGATACCGGCTGCTTTGGCATCAGCCAGGTAGATCAGCTGTTTGGCAATCATATTGGCTGCTTCCAGATTGGGCGGCATCAGAATATCAACGTCACCGGCAATCGGAGAGTCAATGTGCTTGTCGTTAGCAGCCTCCAGAGAGATGGCATTATCAAATGCCAGAGGGCCATCCAGGATAGCGCCGGTAATCTGATTGCGGTCGGCCATTTTGCACAGGGCTGCAGCTTCAATGGTGCTTGGAATACCTGGTTTAACCTTTTCTACAGCAGATAGAATCGCCAGTTTGGGCTGATCAATACCCAGCGCATGGCAGAAATTGATGGCATTCTGGGCAATATCTGCTTTTACCATTAACTCCGGAGCGACGTTAATTGCCGCATCGGTTACCACCAGAGGTTTGTGGTAGGTGGGTACATCAAGGACAAATACATGGCTCAGGCGGCGCTCGGTCCGTAGGCCATTGTGTTTGTCTACCACTGCTGCCAGCAGTTCGGCAGTTGACTGGCTGCCTTTCATCAGTGTGGCTGCACCGCCTTCACGAATCAGCCCACAGGCCGCTCTGGGTGCCATATGGCGGTGTGCAGTGTGCAGAATTTCATATCCTGATACATCAATCTCTTCTTCTTCGGCAGCCTGACGTATCAGATGCTCCGGGCCGATCAGTACTGGCTCAATCAGACCTCGTACCGCAGCTTCATGCGCACCCAGAAGACTGTTATGGTCGATTGGATTAACCACGGCAGCACGGATAGTGCCCGCCTGTGCCGCTTCATCGATAAAGTTTTCCAGGTGTTTGTGTGTCGGCTGCGCTGCATGTTCTGTCATATTAATTCCCTTATAGAAAAGTACGCGAACTGCTGAATAATCGCCTAGGTTAGAGAGCTGTCATTAACGAATAATGACGCAAATTGCTCTGAAATATTACCACTTTGTTTGTGGGTAATTTTAAGTAATACGTACTTTAGCCCTGCCCGATATAATCGTTCGGGTGTTGGATCAGAAGGTTGTTTTATACACACTCTGAACCCTTGTGAATGAGACCGTTTAGCCTGTTTTTCTAGCTCAGGATTGTTCGCTCTCTTTCATGATTTCCTCTTAAGCCTTGAACTGGCGCGTCTGCGGGAGCTTTGCTCCCGTTTTTTTTGTAACTCTCTTTTAACATCAATCCGTTAGATTCAGTGCTAGTCAGGCTTGATATATTTTGGCCACATACCGGACTATTCAGTTTATCTTTGTATTTACTTAATAAACTACTACCATAGTATGTAATTTCAATAGGATTTAAACGGCCGTTATAATAAAGCTTGTTTTAATTTATGCTTTAGTATTTTTGCGGCGAATGGATTATTGCCAGTCGCCACAAAATACATAAGTCATTAATTGTCAGGCATCTTTAACTATGTGTTCTCGAAAAGCTTCGGGCACCGTAACTACCTTCCTTTGATTGTAATCAAAAAATACGATTCCGGTTTTTGCGTGTGCGATCTCAACAGCGGTCTTTTTATTTGAAAGCAGATAGTAGATGTCGCAGCCATATTTGTTGAAATCACCTACGGTAACATCCACCTGAATCTGGTCACCATGGAAGCCTTCCGCTTTGTACACAATGGCGCTGTCCGTCATGATAATACCGTAGCCTTCTACATCCAGTTCAGTGTAGTGATACTGGTTAAGAAAACGAACACGTGCCTCATGTACCATCGACAGCACAGCATCGTTACCCAGGTGGCCACCGTAGTTAATATCACTGATGCGTACCGGCATATCGGTGGAGAAAATATAATTCTCCGGCATTTCCAGTCTGATCCTTGCCATAAATTCCTCACATCTTTTACATCGGGCGGCGGCTGCCGCCAGTTATTGCTTGTCCAGCCTTGATGGGCCACTCTGGCAGATCTTTATCTGCACACTGGCTACGTGCTCGGGTTGCCTTCGGGTGCTGAGCGGTAGCCGCTAGCCTGTGTCAGCCTCGATAAGTTCGCAGAGCTGATACCATACCGGTGGTCAGCTGTTGCAGGTCTTCATCACTCATCACATAGGGCGGCATGACGTAAACCAGCTTGCCAAACGGGCGCACCCAGAGGCCGCGCTCTACCAGCAGGGGTTGCAGGTCGCGGTTGTCGACAGGTGCTTTCATCTCTATCACCCCGATTGCCCCCAGACAGCGCACATCTGCCACGCTATCCAGCAACCTGGCTGCTGCCAGCCCGGCTTTCAGGCCCGCTTCAATACGCTGCACGTTGCTCTGCCAGTCTGTACTGTGCAACAGTTTCAGGCTGGTAGCCGCAACAGCACAGGCCAGCGGATTACCCATGAAAGTCGGGCCATGCATAAAGCAACCGGCACCGCCTGCAGAGATAGTTTCGCCAATATGACTGGTGGTCAGTGTAGCAGCCAGCGTCATATAACCACCGGTCAGTGCTTTGCCCAGGCAAAGAATATCCGGGGTGATATCGGCGTGTTCACAGGCAAACAGTTTGCCTGTACGACCAAAGCCGGTAGCAATTTCGTCGGCAATCAGTAGCACGTTGTACTGGTCACAAAGCGCACGTGCCTGTTTCAGGTACTCTGGATGATAGATGCGCATACCTCCTGCGCCTTGCACAATCGGTTCAAGGATCAGGGCGGCGATTTCATGGTGATGTTGCGCCAGTAGTTGTGCCAGTGGAACTATATCATCCGGGTTCCAGTCTTCCTCAAAGCGGGTCTGCGGAGCCGGGGCAAATAACTGCCTGGGCAGTACTTCGGTAAAAATTTCGTGCATACCGTTGACTGGGTCACAGACCGACATGGCACCAAAGGTATCGCCATGATAGCCGTTCAGGATGGTCAGCAGGCGATGTTTTTGGCCCTGGCCTCGGGCATGCCAGTACTGAATCGCCATCTTGATTGCTACTTCGACAGCGACGGAGCCAGAATCAGCAATAAACACTTTGTCCAGTGGTTCTGGTGTCAGGGCGACCAGCTGTTGGCTCAAATCAATTGCGGGCTGGTGGGTCAGGCCACCGAACATCACATGGGCCATACGGTCGATCTGCTGGTGGGCAGCAGCGTTAAGTTCCGGGTGGTTATAGCCATGAATGACTGACCACCATGATGCCATACCGTCAATCAGTTCGCGGCCATCTGCCAGCGTCAGGCGAACGCCGCTGGCAGACTCAACGGGCAGCATGGCAGGTGGATTGATCATGGAAGAATAGGGGTGCCAGATATGTTGCTGGTCAAAAGTGATCTGCTGCGCGGTGATGGACACGACTGACTCCTGTACAGAAAAAAACCGGCCTCTATTAGAGACCGGTTTGTGCGTTGCGGCAAGTATTGCCTGTACCCAGCAGAATGATATTGGCAGCGTGTATTCAGTCGGGCTGAAACAGTTTGCCGCTGAGCACGGCTTTGGCCGTCCTGTACAGCAGCAGGCTGATGATAGCTGTACAGAGTGCCAGCAGCAGATAACTCAGCAGTTGCAGGCCGCCGTGGCCTGTTTTGCTGTACATCACCTGGGCTGCCAGAGTGGCGGCTGCCAGCGGGAAAGAGTAAGCCCACCAGGACATGTAGAACTGGATCTGGCGGAAACGGTTGATCTGGGTGGCCAGCAGCAGTACCAGGAATATGGCGGCATAAAACAGTACACGGGCCAGGGTATCCAGCTCACCACCATTGAGTTTCATGTAAGCCAGAAAGCCGACTGCTGGTGGAGCGATCAGTATAAACAGTGTAGGCAGCAGCTTCTCTGGCAGCGGATCATGAAACAGCATACGGTTGAAAATAAGCGTTTTAAGTACCAGCCAGTAGATCAGACCAATGGCGAAAAAGAACCAGCTCAGTTCGATATAGCCATGTTCTACACCTGCAATAGGCACCACAATGTTACCAACCACCGGAATAAACCAGGCTGGCGTACTATGCTGGATCTGGTATTTGGGGTGAAAGATCCACTGGCTGATGACATAAAGCGTCAGCATCAGGTGAACAGTGGCACCCAGTAGCCAGATCAGATGTGACAGGTTTGGTGCGATCTCCAGTGTGGCGACGCTGAGCAACAGCAGTGCAATCGAAAATGCAGGAAAAAAGCTGATTTTTATCGGGTGGTTGAATTCAGCATTGACAGCCTGGCGGAAGTTGATGAATTTATAACCGTAAGCACTGATCACCGAAACAAACAGCACCGCGACCAGCGCCAGCAGTAACTGGCTGATAAAAGCAGGCATCTGTAATACATGGGTTGCTTTCTGCCACACCAGAGTCAGGCCTGTGGTGCCCATAATCATGGCGAAGAATGCAACCGGGAAATGCTCCAGCCGGGCCCGGCGGCTATCAGGAATGTCCGTAGACATGGCTGTTACCTCATTGAATTAGAAAGGGCTAATGTTACTGCAAAAGTATGTGAATTTCCGTAGCGAGATGGCCAAAGGTCTGTTTCTGTTGTTGCATTTCAGCTAACAGAAAACGTTTTACCGCCGCGGGAACCTTTACCACGAAGGGTGCTATATGGATGGCGTTGATGGACGGTATAGCCTGCATGAAAAAAAATTACCTTGCGCTGAAACTTTCCAGCAGTGGCCAAGTCACAGAGAACATGAGCAGTGACGGGCTCTGTTTCCAGAAATAAACGCAGAAGATACTGCGACAATTTAACGTGTGCACCAGTACACACGAAAACAAGCTAACGCGAGAATAATAAGGTGAATCCTATGACTAAGAATTCTGTAATGAAACCGGTTGTTGCTTCTGTTGGTGCTGCATTTATTGCTGGTATGGCGACTGCGCCCGTTGCAAATGCTGCTGAAAACCCGTTTGCGGCTACTGACCTGAACGCCGGTTACAACCAGCTGGCTGATAACCATGAAGGCAAGTGTGGTGAAGGCAAATGTGGTGGTGGCTCCAAGAAAGCGGAAGAAGGTAAATGCGGCGAAGGCAAGTGCGGCGGCGATAAAAAATCCAGTTCTGAAGGCAAATGCGGCGAAGGCAAGTGCGGCGGCGATAAGAAATCCAGCTCTGAAGGCAAGTGTGGTGAAGGCAAGTGCGGCGGCGACAAGAAGTCCAGTTCTGAAGGTAAGTGTGGCGAAGGCAAGTGCGGCGGCTCCAGCTCCAAGACTAGCGAAGGTAAGTGTGGTGAAGGTAAATGTGGCGGTGCAGGCTAATTATATTGCGGCGTAACTGACACTTATCAGGCCCCGTTTTGCGGGGCCTTTTCGTAATCAGCAGTAACAGATCAATAAATAGCCTTGTTTGATAAATGAAACACAGGTCTGGGCGTATGCTCAAAGCCTGACCTGATCGTGTGCCGGGTAAAGCACCTGCTGTTGAGCAGGTATGGTGTGTCAGGCGTATTTTTCAGGAATATATTGGTCTGGTTGAGGAGTTTGCCATATGAAAACAGAGTTTCCTGTACAGGGGGCTGGCCTTGGCTACCGCCGTTGCATGAGTGACTCGCTGGCAGAGGTCGAGCCGGGACGGATCGACTTTCTGGAGATTGCGCCGGAGAACTGGATTGGCCTGGGAGGTCGGTACGGTAAGCGCTTTGCTGAATATACCGAGCGCTATCCTTTTATTGCCCATGGACTGTCGTTGTCTGTTGGCGGCCCGGAGCCACTGGATACCGACTTTCTCTATCGCCTGAAAGCGTTCATGGCACAGCACAATATTCGCAGTTATTCAGAGCACCTCAGTTACTGTTCCGATGATGGGCACCTTTACGATCTGATGCCGATTCCATTTACGGAAGAGGCAGTGAAGTATGTAGCAAGCCGTATCCGGCAGGTTCAGGACATTCTGGAGCAACGTATCGCTATGGAGAACGTTTCGTTCTACGCCATGACCTGTACCGATATGACCGAAGCCGAGTTTCTCAAGGCGGTGCTGGAAGAAGCCGACTGTGACCTGCTGCTGGATGTGAATAATATCTACGTCAACAGTGTGAATCACAAATACGATCCTTATGAGTTTCTGGCTTCAATGCCGCAGGAGCGGCTGATGTACCTGCATGTAGCAGGGCATTACAACGAAGCGGATGACCTGATTGTGGATACCCACGGCGCAGATGTTGTTGACCCGGTATGGCAGTTGTTGCACAAGACTTACGAGCTGTTTGGTGATGTACCTACTTTGCTCGAACGCGACTTCAATATTCCACCGATGGCAGAACTGCTGCCAGAAGTGGAACAGATCCGTCAGTATCAGCAGGCATGGAGGGCGAGTAATGAACGTACTGTCGCCTGAACAGACCACGCCTGTGCGCCCTCAAGCTGACAGCGCTGATCAACCTGACTTTATTCAGATGCAGTATGATTTTGCAGGCCATATCCGTGATCCGGATAAGGTTGCACCGCCCACAGGCGTGGAAGCGCGGCGTATGCAGATCTACCGTGATCTGTTCTATAGCAATGTCGAAGGTTTTGTCAGCGGGATGTTTCCCGTGCTGCGCTCGCTGTATAGCGATGATCACTGGCATGCGATGGTGCGCGACTTTTTTATCAGACACCGCTGTCAGACCCCCCTGTTTCTGGAGATTGGTCAGGAGTTTATGGCCTATCTCAACGACGAACGTCAGCTACAGCCCTGTGATCCGCCTTTTGTAAAAGAACTGGCGCATTACGAATGGGTTGAGTTGGCGCTGGATATCAGTGAGGCCGAGCTGCCCGAAGCTATTGACCCGGATGGTGACTTGCTGACCGGGCATCCGGTGCAGTCACCACTGGCCTGGTCGCTGGCTTATCAGTACCCGGTTCACTGCATTCGACCGGACTATCAGCCGCAGCAACCGGCCGAAACCCCGGTGTATCTGCTGGCTTACCGTACCGCAGCGTTTGAAGTGAAGTTTATGGAGATCAATGGCGTGACTGCTCGCTTACTCTGTCTGCTTGATCAGCAGCCAGAACTGACGGGCCGTGAAGTGATGCTGATGATTGCCAAAGAGCTGCACCATCCTGATCCTGAAGTCGTTGTTAACGGTGGTCTGGATACCTTGCAGCACCTGCGCCATGCGGGTGTGCTACTGGGTACAGCGGTGTAAATGGCATTACAGATTCAAGGAAACTGCATATGAAGGCAACGCTGATAGAACGGTATAACCGTATCCATAACGTATTTAATTACATCCGTCACATGGACGGCCTGGCACCGCTGTTGCTGCGTCTCTATCTGGCTCCGGTGCTGATGCAGGCCGGTTACAACAAACTGTCTCATTTTGAAGAGACAGCTGCCTGGTTTGGTAACCCTGACTGGGGGCTGGGCTTGCCAATGCCAGAAGTAATGACGGCATTGGCTGCCGGTACGGAATTGTTTGGTGGGCTGCTACTGATAGTCGGCTTTGCCATTCGCTGGATTACTATTCCATTGATGGTGACCATGCTGGTAGCGGCCTTTGCTGTGCACTGGGAAAACGGCTGGTTGGCAATTGCTGATGCAGAAAGCTGGTTGGCAAATGACCGGGTAGCGGAAGCTGCAGACCGTCTCAGCCGTGCCAAAGATATTCTGCGTGAAAATGGTAACTATGACTGGTTGACCGGCCGTGGCAGTGTGGTCATTCTGAATAACGGTATCGAGTTTGCGATTACCTACTTCATTATGCTGTTGAGCCTGTTCTTTACCGGTGCAGGTCGTTACTTCAGCGTTGATTACTGGCTGGCACGCCGTTACCGTCCTGAGGCGGTTGTCTGAAAATGCTGATCAGAGCAGCCGTTATAGAAATGCTGTTATAAAAGTGTTGTAAACGAAAGCCCCTGCAAACCTGCGGGGGCTTTCTGTTTCAGGGGCTGTTTCAGGGGCTGTCTGTTTCCCGGGCTTGATATTTTGCTTCCGCTCGCAGTGCTTTCTCCCGGTCAGAATGAGCTGTTCAGATACTGTCTTTTATCAGCGAGCGGTAAATCTGGCTGGTTGCTTCCTCTTTTTCCTCTTCACTATCGAAGCCAATTCTGGACACCATCTTTTCAATCAGAGGTGTACAGGCGCGCTGTGCCTGTAGCAGATTGTTCAGGCTGAACTCTTTTTCCAGCGCTTCTTTCTGATCAATAATGCAACTTTGCAGGTCAGCAACAATCGGGTTGATCCGTTGCATGGTTTCCCGGTTCAGCTGTAACAGCTCATGCAGACGTTGCTGCAAATTGAGCTCAAACCCTTCTTCATCAGCCAGTGCTTGCTGGCTCAGTACAGGCAGTACCAGCAGGCTACAGATGATCAGGCCTGTGGTAATCAGAGTACGCAGTGACAGCTTCATGGTTGCTCTCCTGTGTTACGGGTTTCAGAGATTGCGTTGCTGGTGACAGTGCTGGTTTCGGTATCAGCGTCGAGAGCACAGATGCTCAGGATATAGATTTCACGCTCATTGATCTGCCAGCGGACATTCAGGTCATACAGGTTCAGACCATAAATACGCTCTGCATCTCCCTTTTTATATGCTGGGCGTGGGTCGCAACGTAATACCTCGCTGATCTGTTCTGCCAGCGGCAGTTGCAGATGCTGGCTGAAATATTGACAGCTGCTTTGCGCCGCTTCGCTGAACAGTACCGGCAGTTGTAACGGCTGCGCTGCGGCAGGTGCCAGGGCAAATTCAGCCTGTGCAATACTGTCGGTATAGGGCAGATAGGGTTTTATATCGACGATTGGGGTGCCATCAAGCAGATCAGCCCCGCGTACATGCAGCAACAGGCGATCACCTTTCTGTTCGATGGACAGCAGCTCTACCGGTGACAGACCAATCGGGTTGGGCCGGAACGGAGCGCGACAGCCAAAGACTCCGGTTCGCTGATTACCGCCCAGCCGGGGCGGGCGTACCGTAGGTTTCCATCCTTTGCCGACACACTCGCTGAAAATAAACAGCAGCCAGATATGACTGCATTCATCTAACCCCCGCACACAATCTGGCTGGCTATAGGGGGGGATCAGCTCAACCGTTGCGGTGACCGATTTTACCAGTCCTGGCTGGCGGGGAATGCCAAACTTTTCCCGGTATCCGCAACGGATATAACCAATGGTGTCGATCTGTAGATGTTCGATCATGCAGTGGGTTACCTTCAGCCTGTGAAGCCGGGCCAGATAGCCGGGGCAACCAGGTTAAGCACTGTCTGGCGCTCAGTTTCACTCAGCTTGAGGCTGTCCAGCCCTTTGCGCAGGCCTTCTACCATCTGTTGCTGTTCTGACGCCGGTAACGCTGTGGCCAGCCGACCCAGCTCCATGCTCAGAATCATTGCGGTCTGCTCCGGGCTCTGGGCGTATTCCGGGTTTTCATCACGCACTTTCAGGGCATTGCCGATCAGTTCACGGGTCAGCTGGCAGGCGCGATCCGCCTGATTATCGGTGGTCAGTGTCATGGTCTGTCTCCCTGTTGGTTCAGGGCGAGTATACCAGTTCAAGCCAGCCATCGCGGATCAGCTTGATGCCAGCCACGGCCAGCAGCCCATAACAGACCAGGAAAAAGCCACGATCACTGATGCGGGTATGCAGACGGCGGCCCAGCCAGATCCCCAGCGGTGCTAGTGGCGACAGCATCAGCGAGGTCAGCAGATTATCGGTGTTGAACTGGCCCAGCCAGATATAGGGCACCAGCTTGATCTGATTGACTGTTGTGAAGAAAACAATGGTGGTTGCGGCAAATACGGTACGGGACAGTTGCAACGGTAGTAGATAGATGCTGATAGGTGGGCCGCCAGCATGGATACCAAAACTGGTAAAACCGGCGATGGTGCCCCAGAAACTGCCGCGTAACGTGCTGGTGGTTGAAGGTGTCTGGTTGTGGCGTTTCATAAACTGATGGCCAACAAATCCCAGCGAGATGGTGCCAATCATCAATTTGATCTGTGCTTCACTCAGAGCGTGGAATCCTGCTGCCCCCAGTGCAATACCGGCAATTGCAGCGGGCAGCAGAATGCGCAGCTGTTTCCAGTCGGCATGGCCACGAAAGTGCCAGATCGCAAACAGATCCATCACACAGAGAATCGGCAGCATAATCGCCGCCGCCTGTACCGGGGCAATAGCCAGCGCCATCAAAGGGACCGCCAGAGTGCCCAGCCCGCCACCAAAGCCACCTTTGGAGATACCGGTAATCACAATGGCCGGAATAGCGACCAGCAGAAATAGCGGATCGGTCAACATGCTGTGTCCTTACTGTGAAATAGCAAAAGAGAAATGCGAGGCGGGAGTGTAGCGCTAACGCCGGAACCGGCGTTAGCGCATTGCAGGCAACAGATCAGTGATCAAGCCGCTCGTGTGCCGGAATCAGATCATCACGGTGCTGAACCGGTAACAATAACGCCCAGTGTCGCGAGCCTTTTTCGGCTTGCTGTGCCAGCCGATGGATATGACTGGTGGTATCCAGCAGGGCACTGTACTCCCGTGCCTTAATGCGGTTATCAATGGTGGCCTCCAGAATTGCCGCTTTGATGTGCTGGTAATCTTTCTCCAGTTTCTGCATGGCCGCCCGTGCTTCAAAGCCGTTGGTGTCCCGATCCAGCGAGACATTACACAGCTCCAGCAGATTGGAAACATCCGCTTCAAACTGTAACAGCTGACGACGCAGGCTTTCATCGCGGGTGCTATCAATAATCGCGTGCGGGCGGTCCAGCCCCATCGACAGTCGCGCTACCTCTGCATAGTAACGGTTGACCCGCAAAGCAGATGGCAACACTTCGCTGATCTCTTCGCTGAGATTTTCCCGTGCCAGCTTGCGGTTGAAGCGGGCGATCTCATGGCTGAGGCTGAAGATACGCGTGCTCTGGCGCTGACGTTCTTCGTCGGCTTTGGCTTCGCTGCTCAGTGCTGCGGCGGCCAGTGTCAGAGACTCACCGGCCAGATTGATCAGTTCCATACGCATCGCTTCCACTGCCAGTGGTGGTGTGGACAGGATGGTTTTATCCAGATAAGTGGCTTGGCCCTGCTGTGCAGAACGATCCTTAAAGCGCTTACGCAGGGCGTTTTCCATGCGGTCGGTCAGTGGCCACATCAGGGCTACCCCGGCCAGGTTGAACAGTGTATGGAACAGTGCCAGGGCGGTAACATAGTCGGCACTTGAGCCATCTGCCTGCCAGAACAGGCCGATCAGAATCAGTGCAATCAGGCCTACCGCGCCGGTCACCAGATTGAACAGCACATGGGCAGCGGCGATACGCTTGGCATTAGAGGTGGCAGCCAGCGCAGCCAGTACAGCGGTTGAGGTTGTGCCCAGGTTGGCACCAATCACCAGTGCCCCAGCCGCTAGTAGCGTGATAGAACCGGAAGCAGCCAGCGATAGTGTAATGGCCATGGCGGCAGAGGAAGACTGTAACAGGAACGTCAGCAGGAAACCGGCGGCAACAAACAATGCCAGTGCTGGCAGGCCGTCGCCGAGCTGATCCAGAGGCAGGCTGCTTTCCAGCCCGGCGAAGCCATCTTTCAGATAACCAAGGCCAAGGAAAAACAGCCCGAACCCGGCCAGGGCAAAGCCCAGGTTACCCATGCGGCGATCACCGCCAAGCATCTTGCCAATCATGCCCACGGCGATCATCGGCAGTGCTAGCGCACCAATCTTGATTTTGAAACCGATCATGGCAACCAGCCAGCCGGTCATGGTGGTACCGACATTACAGCCATAGATAACAGCGATTGACTGGCCCAGCGATAACAGGCCAGCATTAACAAAACCGATGGTGGCAACGGTGACAGCACTGGATGATTGCACCAGTGCTGTAATCAATGTTCCCGACGCCAGTCCACGCAGGCGTGACTCGGTAGCTGCATTCAGAATATTTTTCAGGGTGGGGCCTGCGGCACTGCGCAAGCCAGAGGTCATCAGGTGCATACCTAGCAGAAACAGACCCAGTCCGCCTGCCAGTTCGCCGAGACGGCTTATCAGCATAGATATTGGTCCTTCATATCTTTCTTATTGAATACAGCCCATCTGCATGGGGCTGCATGGAATGTGGGGGTGCGGGCGTTAGTAAGAGGGTCTGAACATACAGCGCTCAGGGCGCGAACAGACTTTCCGGTGTACGGGCAACCACCCAGCCTGAGCACTGTTTTACCCCATGTCCTGCTAAAAGTCCGGTTATTTCTGCCAGTGTTGCGCCAGTGGTCATTACATCATCAACAATAGCAACTGAAGCTGGCAGAGGGCCGCGCAGTGAAAAACTGCCGTGCAGATTGCGTTGACGGGCTGCCCGGTTAAGGTCTTTCTGTTGCACAGTGTCGCGCCGTTTGTGCAGCTGTTCATCCAGTACCGGAATTGCCAGCGCTTTACTCAGTTGACGCGCCAGCAACAGCGCATGGTTCACCTGTCGTTGTTGTAGTTTCTGCCGTGACATCGGTACTGGAATCAATGCCTCGGGCAGCGCTGGCAACTGTTGCAGTCTGGCCAGCAGTAGATCGGCTAACAGGGGAATAAAGTGCAGCTGCCGTTCATACTTGGCCCGGCTGATCAGCTCATTAAGAGGGAAATCATAATGACAGGCCGCAATTACCTGCTGCCAGGGTGGAGGTCGTTGTAAGCATTCTCCGCAGGGGTGCGGGCTGTCCAGGATACGGGGCAGAGCACAGCGAGGACAGCAGTGACCCAGCCAGGGCAGGTCACGGCTACAACCGGCACATATGTGTGGCTGGCCAGGATACAGTTGGCACAGCAGGCAGGGCTGTGGTGATAATACTTGATCAAAAAAAGAACACTGGTTGCTTTTGTTTTCAGGCATCAGTTGACAGTATCCCCTGTCAATTTATCATTGAGCGCTTGTACGCAGGCTTCCTGCCTGCACTGCCATCTTAGAAGGGTGAGGGTAAGATGCAACTGTCAGAAAAAGCACCGATTCGTCACGACTGGACCGAAGCGCAAGTTCGTGAGCTGTTCCAGATGCCATTTATGGATCTGATGTTCCAGGCGCAAACGGTACATCGCCAGTACCATAAGCCGAACAAGGTGCAGGTGAGTACGCTGTGTTCCATCAAAACCGGTGCCTGCCCTGAAGATTGCAAATACTGTCCACAGAGCGCCCGTTACAACACCGACCTTGAGACCGAACGCCTGATGAAGGTGAAAGCGGTGCTTAAAGAAGCTGCAGAAGCCAAAGCAAACGGTGCGACCCGTTTCTGTATGGGCGCGGCCTGGAAATCTCCACGCGCCAAAGATATGCCGTATGTGATCGAGATGATCAAAGGCGTTAAAGAGATGGGTATGGAAGCCTGCATGACACTGGGCACCCTGGAGAAAGGCCAGGCGCAGGATCTGGCCGATGCCGGGCTGGATTACTACAACCATAACTTGGATACCTCACCAGAGTTCTACGGCCATATCATCACCACCCGTACCTATCAGGATCGCCTGGATACCCTGTCTAACGTGCGTGAAGCGGGGATGAAAGTGTGTTGTGGGGGCATCATGGGTATGGGGGAAGATGAGCGGGACCGTATCGGCCTGCTGATGACACTGGCCAATATGGCAGACCACCCGGAATCTGTACCTATGAATATGCTGGTAAAGGTTGAAGGCACACCACTGGAAAATGTGGATGATCTGGAGCCGTTTGACTTTATCCGTACCATCGCTATCGCTCGTATCATGATGCCAGCCTCGGCTGTACGCCTGTCAGCAGGTCGCACCAATATGAACGAGCAGATGCAGGCGATGTGCTTTATGGCTGGTGCCAACTCCATCTTCTACGGTGAGAAGTTGCTGACCACCGAGAACCCGGAAGCTAATTCTGACATGATGCTGTTCAAGAAGCTGGGTATCAACTCCGAGCAGAACGAAGATGTCTCTGATGAGGCCCACGAACAGGCGATTCTGCACAATATTCAGGCAGAACAGGACGCTCAGTTCTTTACCGACGCTGCTGCCAGCTAAGACATACCTGTCTGGTAGCGATGCCCTCTTGACGATAGAGTGACAGCCCATGTCCTTTACTGACCTGCACCTGGCGCTGGAACAGCGCCGGGCCGATTCCCTGTACCGTGTACGCCGCACTCTGGAGACCGCACAGTCACCGGCAGTACGTGTGGACGGCCGGGATTACCTGGCGTTTTGTTCTAATGATTATCTGGGCCTTGCGAACCATCCCGATGTGATTAAAGCGTTGCAGAACGCGGCTGATCATTACGGTGTTGGTGGTGGTGCTTCCCACTTGGTCAATGGTCATAGTCTGCCCCACCATCAGCTGGAAGAAGCGCTGGCTGAGTTTACCGGGCGTGAACGTGTGCTGCTGTTTTCCACTGGCTACATGGCCAATATAGGCGCTGTAAATGCGTTGCTGGGTAAACAGGATGCCGTGTTTGAAGACCGCCTGAATCACGCTTCACTGCTGGATGCCGGGCTATTGTCCGGTGCCCGTTTTCAGCGTTATCTGCATAACGATACGGATAACCTGAGCAAACGTATGGCGAAAACCGAAGCCCGCCGCAAACTGGTAGTAACGGATGGTGTGTTCAGTATGGACGGCGATGTTGCCGACCTGCCTGCTATCTGTAAAGCTGCCCGTGCCGAAGGGGCCTGGGTGATGGTTGACGATGCCCATGGTTTTGGTTGCCTGGGTGAGACGGGTGGCGGTTGTGTCGAGCAATCTGGCCTGGGTGTGGATGATGTTCAGGTACTGGTGGGTACGCTGGGTAAAGGTTTTGGTACAGCGGGGGCGTTTGTCGCCGGTTCTGACGTGTTGATTGAAACCCTGATTCAGTACGCTCGTACCTATATCTACACCACCAGTATGCCGCCAGCGGTGGCTGCGGCGACACTGAAAAGCCTTGAGCTGCTGCAACGCGAAAGCTGGCGGCGCAACAAACTTGATGCCCTGATTACGCAGTTCCGCTGTGGTTGTGAACAGCTGGGACTGGAGTTGATGGACTCACCGACACCGATTCAGCCAATTATGATTGGTGAATCTGATCAGGCAATGGCGATCAGTGCCCAGCTGGAACAGCAGGGTATCTTTATCAGTGCGATTCGCCCACCGACAGTACCCGCAGGTAGTGCCCGGTTACGTGTGACGCTTAGCGCCAGCCATACTGAACAGCAGGTTGATCGACTCCTGGGCGCGCTGGAAAGCGCAACAACAGCGATCAGAATGACCTCAACCGGACGTTAACTTATGACGTTATACCAACAGCGCCTGGCTCAACCAGGCAAGCCGGAGCTGGTACTGCTGCACGGCTGGGGCATGAATGCAGATGTCTGGCAGCCACTGCTGGATTTACTGCAACTACACTATTCTTTGACGCTGTTTGACCTGCCAGGACTGGGTCGCAGTCAGCAGGTTCCGACGCCGTACAGTATTGAGACCATAGCTGACCAGCTACTGGCCGGAGCGCCAGAACAGGCGCACTGGTTGGGCTGGTCGCTGGGTGGCACGGTAGCTGCGGCAGTAGCAAACCGTGCTCCACAGCGTGTACAGAGCCTGACGCTGATCGCCAGCAACCCCTGCTTTGTGCAGCGTGATGACTGGCCCAGCGCTATGAGCAGTGAAATATTTACCGGTTTTCAGCACTCACTGGATGTTAATACCGCAAAAACCCTGACACGCTTTATCATGCTGCAAACGCAGGGCGGCAACGCAGCACGGGATATTCTGCGACAGCTGAAAGCGATTCCGGCCGTTGCTGAGCCAACCGCATTACCAGAGAGCCTGGCGCTACTGGCGCAGGATCAACGCCAATTGATCCGTAACCTGAGTTGCCCACTGTTAACTATCTGGGGCGAAAATGATCAGCTGGTGCCGGTCGCGGCGGCGGATGCTGTATGCGCACTGTTGCCTGGTCAACAGTCATTAGTGGTTGAAGGGGCTGGCCATCTGCCGTTTCTGTCTGATACTGAGCAGGTACTCAACACCCTGATTCGTTTTACCGGACTACAATCATGAGCGCGACGGGTCTGATCGACAAAGCACGGGTTGCCGACTCCTTCAGTCGCTGTGCGGCCAGTTATGACAGCGTGGCACAGTTACAGCGTGATATTGGTCATCAGCTGATGGTGATGATGCCCGCTGATCGTGCTCAGTCTCGCCTGCTGGATCTGGGCTCGGGTACGGGTTACTTTGCCGGGCAGCTGCGCAAAATTTATCCACAGACCCGGCTCCATTGTCTTGATCTCGCGCAGGGTATGCTGGCGTATGCCCGTGAAACCCGCCCTGTGGACAATGCCCACTGGCTTTGTGGCGATGCTGAGCATCTGCCGCTGGCCAGTAACAGCATGGATCTGCTGTTTTCCAGTCTGGTGATCCAGTGGTGTGAGCAACCGAACCAGCTATTCAGTGAAATCGCCCGTACCCTGAAGCCCGGCGGTGAGGCGTTTATTGCCACACTGGGGCCGCAAACACTGCATGAACTGCGTACCGCCTGGGCGGCAGTGGATAACTACACCCATGTAAATCATTTTCTGCCGCTGCCCTCGTTACAGCAGGCAGTCGCCGATGCGGGACTGGTCGAAGTGACGGTGAATACTGATTATCAATTGCTCTGTTATCCACAGTTACGTGAGCTGACCCACGAGCTTAAACATCTGGGGGCGCATAATATGAACCGGGGTCAACCGGCTGGGCTGACGGGCCGGGCGCGTATTAAGGCATTGAAAGCGGCCTATGAACAGTTCCGTGATCAGGAAGGCCTGCTTCCTGCTACATACCAGGTTTATTACTTGTGTTTAAAAAAGCCCGATCTTCAATAGCCTGATTTTCAAAAAACAGATCTGCCACATTCTGATCTGCACACGACTGCCTCTGCATAGACATGTCAAGGAGCCACCAATGGCGAAGAAAACCTATTTTATCGCTGGCACAGATACCGATGCCGGTAAGACAGTTGTTACAGCAGGCCTGTTGGCGGCTGCTAACAATCAGGGGCTGAGCACCATTGGCCTGAAGCCGGTTTCAGCGGGCTGCGCAGTGACGGAAGACGGTCTGCGTAATGGCGATGCGTTGTTGTTGCAGGATACCGCTTCAATAAAGCTGAGTTATGAACAGGTTAATCCGATTGCATTTGAGCCTCCTATTGCACCGCACATTGCGGCGGTTCAGGAAGGTCGTCAGTTATCTGCTGACCGGTTGGCAGCTTATTGCCGGGGCACTTTGATGCAGCCTGCGGACTTTGTGCTGATTGAGGGGGCTGGTGGTTGGCGGGTGCCGCTTAACCAGCGTGAGATGCTGTCTGCGTTGCCGAAAATGCTGGGGACTGACGTGATTCTGGTGGTAGGTATGAAACTGGGTTGTCTGAACCATGCACTGCTGAGCGCAGAAGCAATTGCCCGTGATGGTCTGAAAGTCGCAGGCTGGGTAGCAAACCGTATCGACCCTGACATGAATTGTTATCAGGAAAATCTGGATACGTTGAAGGGGTTCTTCCGTGCCCCGTTACTCGGAGAAGTGCCCCATCTGGATGATCCAGCACCGCAGGCGGTTGCAGAGTACCTGAATATTGCTCATGTAGTGGCCTGAATAGTGGCCTGAAATACTGGCTAAAATATGACCAGGCTCTGTTGTCTGCTGTACACTGCATGACCATCTCATGACAATAGCAGGGTGGACGCATTATGAATGTCGTAGGCGCACAGAACTCAGGGCTTATAACAGTTAACCGTGGGCTGGATAATGTTGGTAAAGCGGTGTCAGATCCCCAGGGTAGTGGAAAACCGGAAGATGTTACACTGGCTTCTGGAGCCGAATCGGGATCGGCCGTTAAAGAAACCACAGTGGATAAAAATGACACTGTCCAAGCAACGAAAGTTGTAACTGAAACTGAACAGACTGTAGGTGGAAATATCGACCTGCACGTGTAGGTGACCTATATGGATATTTCAGCAACATCCAGTATGACCCAGGCACACCAGCATGATCCTCGCAATCAGACGGGTGCCATTGATAGCCAGAACGAAAGACCAGCCGCAGCGCCGCCGGAAGCGGTTGGTGATACCGTTACCATTCGCTCTGTGGATGCCAGTAATCAGGCTGAAAAAGACGCTGATGCAACTTACGACCGTCCGGTTGCAGACGGTCGTGCGCAGCAACCTGCTGATGCAACGCAAGTTGACGGATTGCAGAGGGAGTCCGCTGATGCTACTGAAGCAAAAGCGAATGAAAACGCTGACGGTGAACAGACCGAGAATAAAAATGGTGTTGAACTGACCGAAGAAGAGCAACTGATGGTCAGTGAATTGCAGGCCCGTGATACTGAAGTACGTGCTCACGAAGCCGCTCATGCTGCGGTGGGCGGGCAATATGCCGGTTCACCCAGCTACACCTTTCAGCAAGGGCCCGATGGCAATAAGTATGCAATAGGGGGTGAAGTGTCGATTGATACCAGCACCATCCCGGGTGACCCTCAGGCGACTATGGACAAAATGCGTGTGGTAATCGCCGCCGCCAATGCGCCAGCAGAACCTTCCGGGCAAGATCGTAAGGTTGCCTCCCAGGCAAGCTCGACCATGATTGAAGCATCATCAGAGCTGGCCCGGATGCAGCAGGAAGAACGCGAGCAGCTGGCGGAAGACGCACAAGCCAGTGCAGAAGCCCGTGAAAGTGACAGTGATGTGAATGGTGCTGAAGGGGCAAAAAGTGATGCTGCTTCAGCTTCAGGTGCTACAGCGGAGCCTGGTGCAGATAATGGCCCTGATGCTAACCGCTCACCAGAAGCGCGTGCCGCTGAAAGTCAGCAGTCGTCTGGTACTCAGTCGCTGGCTGAACGTACCGAAGCGCAGAACAACCTGGGCCAGCGTCTGGCTGGAACCGGTGCGGTGGAGGGTACTCAGCAGGGTTCGGCCATCGACAATATGATCTGATTTCAGCCACTGTATATCCCCCGAAAACCGATGCAGGGCATCGGTTTTTTGTGCCTGCTATTCAGGGATCAAGGTAGCTATCCTGATCAGTAAAGCCTGTAAGCAGGCCCTATAGCAGCCACTTCAGCAGTGTGCGGCTGAACATCCCTGCTTTTTCAGCATGGGGCCAGTGGCCTGCACCATCAATGACCTTATAGCTTGCGGCAGGGAACAATGTGACCACCTGGTCACGATAAGCTGGAATCAGGTAGTCTGAATTAGCCCCTTTGATAAACAGCGTTGTACCACTGAAAGGTGTACCTTTCGGGGCCAGACTGATATTGCTGTACTGACTGTGGATAACTGGCAGGTTCATCCGCCAGGCGAACTGCTTATCTTCGGTGCGGTAGAGGTTTTTCAGCAGAAAAGCGCGTACAGACGGCTCCAGTACATACTCCGCCAGCTGTTTGTCTGCTTCGCCACGGGATTTCAGCCCGGCCAGCTCGATGTTGAACAAGCCTTTGAATACCCCGTCGTGGTGTGGCTGATAAGCGACCGGCGCAATATCAACCACCACCAGTTTGCGGAGCCGTTGTGGTGCTGTCAGTGCAATCTGCATTGCTACTTTACCGCCCATTGAGTGGCCCAGGATATGTGCGCTGGTCAGCGCCAGATCGTCCATCAGTTCCAGTACATCGGCTGCCATAGCAGGGTAGGTGAATTCATCGGCATGGGGTGAGCGGCCATGATTACGCAGATCAACCGCGATCACCTGAAAATGCTCCGCCAGCCCTTTAATCTGGCTACCCCAGTTTTCATAGGTGCCAAACAGGCCATGAAGAATCAGCAACGGTTCGCCCGTGCCATAAATCTGATGGAAGAGTTTCACAGCTACCTCGGTGCAGTGTTCAAGTTGCAATGCAGTGTGCCAGGGACGGCTGTGATTCTCAACCGCCTGATGTAGGCAATAAAAAACGGCACAGAGCGTCAGCCCAGTGCCGTTTCTTTGCTGCTCGTAAAGAGTAGCTGGCTTACAGGATGTCGATCAGCTCAACATCGAATACCAGCGTAGCGTATGGAGGGATGCCACCCGGAGAACCCTGGGCACCGTAGGCCAGGTTGTAAGGGATGTGCAGTTTCCACTTGGCGCCTTTGGTCATCAGCTGCAATGCTTCAGTCCAGCCAGCGATTACACCGCCAACTGCGAATTCAGCAGGCTGGCCGCGTTCGATAGAGCTGTCGAACTTGGTGCCGTCGATGAAAGTACCGTGGTAGTGAACACGTACAGTCGCGTCTTTGGCTGGCTTGTCGCCTTCTTCACCTGCTTCAATCACTTCGTATTGCAGGCCGGACTCCAGTACAGTGATTTCGTCACGTTTGGCATTTTCTTCCAGGTACTGGGTACCTGCTGACTGTGCTTCTGCCGCCAGCTCTTCCTGACGAGCTTGCAAGCGTTTATTGATTTCTGCGAACGCTTCCTGAATTTGCTCAACGGGTACGCGCAGCTCTGCACCGGTCAGGGAATCACCGATACCAGCAGCGATTGCGTTCACGTTCAGACCTTCGAACGCATTCTGAGCCAGCTGGTCACCCATCTGACGGCCGATACCGTAGCTGGCACGCAGTTCTGTAGAGTCAAACTTCATTTCTTCAGACATTAATCTGTTTCCTGAATAAGCGAGCGCGTCGTGACTGGAAGCACGTCTTGTTAAGCGCATGGCACAGATATGGGGTTTTGCTGGATGCTTTCAAGGGTGCTGCTCGAATAATTTCTGGTTGATTTTCACACCAGAGGCTCAGCCGGTGTACTGACCGCGAATGCGCTATGAATTATATGGCGGAGCGTTACTCCGCTGTCAGCGTACAGAAAATCCTCAAGCTGTTAAGTTCAAGGCCCGGTTGCAGTACCAGCATCGCAACGCCTGCAATGCCAACGATGCAGGCCAGTCACTGACGTTTACCCATTTGCTCATCCAGTACCAGACGTGCCAGTACCAGCACGATAACGGGCTGAAATGAACAAGGAGAAGTCATCCAGGAAGCTCCTCCTCATGAAAGATTGTACCAGGTTCAGGCTGACTTTTGAGAGTATTCAATTTCTGCGCGCCACTCCAGTTTTGCGCGGTCAAGCAGGGAGGTCAAATTCTCTGTAATCATCTGAATTTGTCGTACCCCTTCTTCTCCGTCTTTAATACCATAGTGCTGTTGAAAGCTCTCCAATGAAGCGAAGGCTGAATTTGATAGGTCAAAAAAACCAGATACCACTGAAACTTGGTCTGGATGGGAATCTAACCAGGAGCGAATCATGTCTGATGCAGGGTGAATAGAGTTGCTGTTAGCCATTGGGAGCGGCCCTCCCAATCGATACTCGTCAAGTGCATTCGCGAGGCTAAAAGGCTCACCTGAAGATAATTTAAGATCCTTACTTATTTTCCCAGAAAGGAGAAGATCTTGATAGAGTAGCAGGTGATCCTGCGCTTCTTTTGCTTTGCCATAAGCTTCACCCATGTTATCTGGGTCTGGGCCAAATATATCAACGCGATGTAGCGTGGCACCAGACACGGCGTTGTCTGGCGTAGACATGTTTAAAGACTGTCCTGACCACGAGTATCCAGATCGTTGAATTTGTGTAATACCTTCGTCTGTTGGGGATGCTTTTTCAGGTTTACTTACACGCGTAACGTTGTGAATGTGTGTTATTCCTGATAATGAAACGGGTTTCATATTTATCCTCCATGATAAGAAATCGAAAGACCATAAATGGCTTTTCGACTTTTGATGCGCGATTAAATTAAGATGGCAACGAATATGCCATATTAGAGCTATCGGCCACAAAGTCTACGACTTTCGATGGATCTCCGCTAAATTGACTAATAACAATTACAGTAGTATCAAGGGCACCATTGGCTAGGTCTGTATCTCACCACCGTAGAGGCGATCATTGCCGAGCTCACCATAAAGCCAATCACTACCGCTACCACCACTTAAGTAGTCATGGCCATCACGACCGTATAACTTATCATCGTGGTTACCGCCGTAGATTGAGTCTTCCCGAGATCCACCAATCAGAACGTCGTCCCAGTCTAAGCCGTAGATAGTATTATTCTCATCGATTTGCCCTTCCAGGTAGTCCTTGGTTTGAAGGGTACCTGACATGTCACCAACTAAATAAGCCATATGAAGTTCACTCTCCATGTGAGTAGTTTGATAAAGCGGTTTCATGTTATTAATTATAAATAACTGGGTTATTGGGTAATTTATTAATTTTATTTTTTATGGTTTTGTAATTGCATGCTTGATCTTTTTAAAATATTTTTATTTCTTTTTCTTAAACTGTTGGCTGTGTTTTTATTGATTTTCTTTGGTTTCAATTCTTGGGTTTATATATAGTTTGATTGTGTGATCAGAGTGTTTTTTAAAATGCTCTGCATTTGAATGTGTCCAGAAATATTGGAAATTAAAGGGCAGACTGCTGTCTTCTCAACGTACTGATAAGCTAATAAACGAAACCAGGGCGATAACCTCGCTATATATTTCATCGCGACAGTGCATAGATAAGTCCATGGTTATTCGCGGTAAAGACGCCGCACTCACACGGGCTCGGCGTCATGTATTAACGCAGGTAAAAGCCGCGTTTCTTACAGTAGGTAATCACCGTCCTGAAGACTGATGACTTCAATATTGGTGATCTCTGCCAGTACGGTACCATCGCTGGTGATCAGCCGCCCTTCATTGGCCTGGCTCAGATCAAGTTCGCAGGACAACCAGTCAGAGGCGTCCAGTGTGTCGTTGCCATCCCCGCCGTTAAGCTGGTCAATACCGCTGCTGAGCTTCAAGCGGTCATCCCCGCTGCCAGCGTCGATGACATCGTTGCCACGACCGCCATCAATATAGTCATTACCGGCCCCGGCGAAGACTTGATCATCACCACGTCGGCTTTCCAGCCAGTCATCCCCGCCACCGGCATGAAAGCTGTCGTTGTAGCGGCTGCCTGAGTAGTAATCTCTGAATGCGGTACCGCTCAGCGTTTCTACATTGATGATGAGCTGACCATTGGCCAGTGCGGTATCAAGGCCGTGCAGGTTGGCAACGCTGTAACTGTTTACCAGCCCGGTAGCGTCATCGGGCAGTAAAGCAAGGCTGTCATTTTCAACAAAGAATGCTGCGCCAGACACTGTTTCGCTGGTGGCCAGCTCTTTAAAGGTGGTAGCGTAAGTGTTCAAAGCCGATACGGATACCCCTTTACCGCCGTTGGTAGCGGGCTGATTGTCTCCAGGAGGTTGATTGTCTCCAGGAGGGACGCTGTTAGCAGGCGCTAGAGCATAGTGATCATCGCCTGCTGCGCCATTTACCAGCTGTAGTGTCTGGTGGCTGATTTGGTCATCGTCCGCTGTGCCGTCGTAGCGAAGTAGAACGGTTTCGCCAGTGGTGGTGTCAATATAGCCATCACTGAATGACAGAAGCTCTACGCCTGTCAGCCGGTCGGTATCACCGCTGGTATTGTGGGTCAGGCTGAAGCCGCTGGCGGTGGTTGCAAGCTGATAATCATTCAGACGGCCGCTGAACAGTGCCCGGTCAATGCCTGTACCACCAATCAGAATGTCGTTACCTGCACCGCCGGATAACTGATCATCCCCGGCGCCGCCGTGCAGGCCATCATTCCCGGCCTGGCCATAGAGGCTGTCAGCACCATCACGGCCGACCAGAAAATCCTCTTGCGAGGTGCCTTGCAGGGTTTCATCGCCGCTGTTGCCAAGATGAGTCACGCCCTGCTGGAAATGTTCACCGGCATTGTCCTCCCACCAGGCTGGAGTATCTTCATTCAGTTGCTGCAACAAAGACGCCCGTGGTGATTCATCATAGAGGTTTTCATATAGCCCCCAGGAACCGTATTTGCCCCGTTCTTCCACATCGACAAACTGCATAAAGGGGCCGTCTCCAAACTCGGCCCAGCCTTGCCAGAGCGCCTGGTAAAGGGTTGCCATGTGTTCGCTGCGCACATACTCGGCAAGGAAAGGTTGCAGTTCTACCGCCGCCTCAGATACCCCGAACAGATGGTGGATATGCTGGCCGCCTTCGTACAGCACAAGGTCGAGGCCGTAACGCTCGGCAATTGCTTTCTGGTTTTTCAGCAGTTCCAGCGCATGGGGCACCGAGTAATCAAAGTTCGGGTCCAGCAGTTTATCGGTGACCCACTGCTGAGCATCAACTGCTGGATCAGCAATGGCGGCTTTCAGTTCTTCACGCAGACTCGCCTGGGCAGAAACGGTGTGGCCAAAATAGGATGTGGCGGCAATGCCATCAAATACGCTGTGGGGGGCAACATAATCAACAGCGTCCGGGTCGACAGCCGGGTCGGCATCACGCCAGGAGGGTGCGTTCAGGCGCCATAGCGTGTTAGAGGTGCCACTGACGTGCACCGCCAGCACGTTATAAACCCGTGCATCGGCTTCAGCGCCGAAGACTTCGTCCCAGATCAGTGCGTTCTTAGTTGCCAGTTTGGCATACATAGAGTGGGTATCAGCAAAGCCGTGGTAAGTGGCCCCCCAGGTTTCCTGCGCCATCTCTTTCAACACATGATGCTGGTCAAATTTGAAGTTCCAGGTTTCATTGGAGAGCTCTACCGTGGCTCGCAGGTTCGGGTCCAGGTTATCTCGCACGTAGGTGGCAAAGTTACGTACATAATCCTCTGTTGCACCCAGTGGCAGGGTAAACCAGGGGTTGGCACCCACCTGATTGGCCAGTGCAACCATCACTTCCACCGGTGGGCCACCCATATTGACCGAGGGGTTGGTCATCCAGCTGGCATCGTCCGGGGTTGCCCGCTTAGCCCAGCTGCCGCCGGTCATCTGATTGGCATCCATCCAGTCCATAAAACGAAGCTCGCGGGCATCTTCAATCAGCGTAATCCACTCAGGGTTGAAAATAGCACCGGCTTCGTACAGTTCCAGGTAGTCCTGTTTTACCACGGAAATATCACGGACATAGTTGCCGGTCTGTTGTGGGTCGGTTTCTGTAATCTGAATTTTTACAGAGGTGGGCCCGGTAATTTCAAACACGACCTCATTGGGGCTCCGGGACAGAATCTTTACATCCTGACCTGTTACGGTGACTTCACCTTCACCCTCCCAGCGCGTTACCTGTATCCCCAGCCGACTTTCTACACGGGCTGCACTGCCCAGTGCCAGATAGGTTTCAACGGTATACATGCCTTCAGGTATTTCGGTGGGCCAGCCATGTTCATCAAGGTAGCCACCCTCATGCAGGTCTGTAGATGACATATTGCCCCAGGCGTACTTCTTGCTTGCCAGAAATGGGCGGGCATATTTCATCATATCCAGGAACGGTGTCTGGGTGCCCCAGTAAGAGATGCGAGAAAGGTTGAGTGCAAGGGAAGGGTTATCAAGTCCTGTGGCGGTCATATCCAGGTGCTCCATGCAAAGCAATATTTAAATGAGGCAGTAACTTAAAATACGGAATTAACTAAACGTACGTTTGTATTAGGCATGACTACTTTAGCTGGAATCAATAACATAAACGGTCTACGGGAGGGCTTTTGTAGATTGTTGAGTGAACATATTTGCCACCTTGAGCGACCGGTATGTCCAACAGGCTGCTGATGTCACCGTGTGCATCCAGTGGGTTTTCTGATTAGTTTGCCCTGGGTCTGGCGAAACGAAAAAAAGCCCGCAGAACGGGCTTAAAAAGGCAGGAGGTTCTTTACCAGTCACCAGGCCCCCTGCCGGGGATGGACGTTCAGGGCGTCCGGTTCAGCAACTGTTTTGACAGGCACGCTTTTGGCTGGCGTACCTGTAACACTCAGCCTGCACTGGCTGTCTCTGTTTCCGCTGTTGATGTCTGAGTAGCCGGTGTTGCCTTAGCGCGAGGTGCATTTTGTGGAGCACGGTGAGCCACAATCTGCGGTGCCAGTTGTGGGCCAAAGTCCTGGTGGGCCCAGCGTACCAGTGAGCTGGCCATAATAATCAGCACCGGAATCATCGGCAGGGCCACCAGAATAGTGGATATCTGCACCGCTTTCAGGCCGCCGACCGAGAGCAGGCCAACGCCAACCAGCGCCAGCATGACTGTCCACAGAATACGGTTCCAGCGGGCGGGTTCTTCATAGCCGTTCAGCTCTTTGGTGCAGATAGCTGCCAGCATGTAAGCGGAAGAGTCCACTGTAGTTGCCAGGAAAACGAAGCACAGCAGGGTAAAGATTGGCACGATCAGCGCCGCACCGGGCATAGTATTCAGCACTGCAACCACTGTGGCGGGGATACCTTCGTTGCTCAGTACCGCACCCAGATCAACTCCGCTGTTCAGCTGTGCATCAATAGCGTAGCCACCCCAGATGGCGAAGAACGCCCAGCAGCCGACACTGCCCCAGATCACACCATTGAGAATCAGCTCTTTGATGGTACGACCACGGGAGATACGCGCCACAAACAGCCCCATCATCGGCGCATAAGCGATCCACCAGGCCCAGTAGAATACTGTCCAGCCTTCCGGGAAACCGCCTTTATCCACAGGGTCAGTCCAGAAGTTGATGCGGAAGAAGTTATCCATAAACAGGCCAAAGCTGTTTGACCACAGGTTCAGCAGGAACACCGTCGGGCCTACAACCAGTACAAAAATCAGCAGCACAAATGCCAGCACGGCGTTGATGTTGGACAGGGTCTGGATGCCTTTATTCAGGCCGTTGTAGACGCTCCAGGCGATCATTGCAGTCCAGAGTGCCAGAATTGCCATCTGTAACAGGAAGGAGTCACCCAGCCCGAACATATCCTGAAACAGGGCAGAAACCAGTGGTACCGACAGGCCAAGGGATGTACCCACACCGCCGACAATGGAGAAGATCACAATAACATCAATCAGTTTACCCACAGGGCCATCAACCAGATCACCCAGAACGCCCCGGCAGGCCTCACTCATGCGCATCAGGCTTCCTTTACGCACATACAGCACATAGGCGATAGGCAGGGCGGGCATCAGATACAGTGCCCAGGGCACCACACCCCAGTGGAACATCGGATACATGGCAGCCCACTCCGCCGCTTCGCGGGAGCCTTTTTCAATATGCAGGGGCGGGCCAGACAGGAAGTAGAGTGGTTCTACAAACGCCCAGTTACAGATAGAGATACCAATACCGGCACAGAACAGCATGGCGATCCAGGGCACTTTTTTAAACTCGGGCTGGTCGTCAGCATCGCCCAGTTTGATCCGCCCCAGTGGGCCAAAAGCCAGCCACATCATAAAAAAGAAACTACCAATACCGGTTAGCAGATACAGCCAGCCAAAATTACCGGTAAACCAGCCCAGCAGGCCATTTACCAGCGTTTTACCCGCCTCCGGGTTGATCGCCAGTGGCAGACTGGTGGCGATAATAACCGCCACAGCAGGCCACAGGATGGCCGGGTCTACCGCCAGATGACGCGGTTTGTCGTTATTATTCATTGTCTGATACTCCACGCAGCAGATGCGCACTTTTATTGTTGTTGTGGGATTCAGTCATGATTGCTTCAGTTGTTGTTATATGAATCGTTGTTATATGAGTAGTTGTTAGACGGATATATGCGGGCTCCAGGGGCCGATGAAAAAATACAGGCTGTCAGTGATCAGATTGTGTGATCAGGCTGCCAGCCTGCGAACGGCTATGGCTTTAGTTCAAAAGGTTCTGAGTTCACAAGGTTCTGATTACCGGCGCTGTAGCAAACGCTGTAGCAAGCAGAGTGTACCCAGGCTGGTCAGTGGTTCAGCCGTACCATGGCATCGACCGCCACAGCTCCCTGGCCCTGTGGGCCAACCATCAGCGGGTTGATGTCCAGTTCCAGTACGCTGTCCCAGTGCTCCATGGCAAAATCTGCCACTGCCATCACGGCATCAACAATGGCATCCATATCTGCCACCGGGCGACCACGGTAGCCTTGCAGCAGTTTATAGCCACGCAGTGATTGCACCGCCTGACGCACTGTTTCAGGGCGAGTAGGTAGCAGCAGAGTCTGGCTGTCATTCATCAGGTTAACCAGAATGCCGCCGCTGCCAACAATCAGCGCCAGGCCGAACTGTTCATCGCGTTTAAGGCCGATAATCAGCTCGCCCACCGCATCACGGAACATCGGTTCCAGCAACATGGGTACATTGTCAAAACCCTGTGCGGCCAGTTTGCGACTCATTTCGGTGGCGGCATTGATCGCGTCTTCGCGGCTGCGAATATTCAGCGCCACGGCACCGGCTTCAGTTTTATGGGCCAGCTGATCACTGACACCTTTGATAACCAGTGGATAACCAATGGCATCAGCTACATCGGCAACCTCGTCCAGTTGTGCCAGCCGTCCTGCGGGCACTGGCAGGCGGTAGCTGGACATCAGCTGTTTGGAGGCCCATTCGTCCAGCATGGCGCTGCTGCCTGCGTTCAGACTGCCCTGGCGCAGCAACAGCTGGGCGTTATCATCCATGGCCAGCACTTCACGGCGACGTTCGCTGAAGCGGATGTAAGCGGCCAGTGCGGCGACGCCATCCTGCAATCCCTGTAGTGGGGCGATACCGGCATCGGCCAGTCGCTGGCGGGCATCCGCAGGTAGCAGCTCGGTCAGGTTACTGATAACCGCCGCCGTACCGCCATGACGTTTGTGGGCGGCGATCATCGCATCGGTTGCCACCTGCCATTCAGTGTCTGTGGCTTCGCCCGCTTTGGGGAAGTCCAGCGCTAGCAGGGTGTTGTCATAGTCGCCGCCCATCAGGGTACTGAATACCTCGGTGCAGGCGTCCAGATTGCCCCAGATCGCGGTGTTGTAATCCAGCGGGTTGGACAGGCTGGCAAAGTCGGGTAGCCAGTCAGCCAGAGCGTTCTGCTGCGCGTTATTCAATGGTGGCAACGGCAGCTGGTACTGGTCCAGCGCATCAGCCAGCAGAGCGCTATCGCCCCCGGAGCAGGTCAGTACACCAACACGGTTACCGGCAGGCTCTTCACATAGCGCGACTACTTTCAGTGTTTCCAGTAGTTGGCTGAGCGAGTCCACCCGCAGAATGCCCAGCCGGTCAAACATCGCCTGGTACAGGTCATCAGAACCGGCCAGCGAGCTGGTATGACTGAGGGTCAGCTGGGTGCCCAGCTCAGATGTACCCGCTTTGAGTACCACCAGAGGTACGCCTTTTTGCAGCGCTTTCAGGGCTGCCCGGCTGAAGCCTTCAATATCTTTCAGGCCTTCGATATAAAAACCGATGGCGGCGACCTGCTCATCTTGCAGCAGCGGCTCAATGTAGTCACCCACGCCCAGCACTGCCTGGTTACCGACGCTGATCACATGGGTGATTGGCACGGAGCGGTCATGCATGGTCAGGTTGAGGGCAATATTACCGCTCTGACTGATAATGGCGACGCCTTTTCCGGCTGGGCGGTTGCCGTAAAGGCGGTCAGGCCAGAGTGCTACGCCGCCCATAAAGTTGAGCAGGCCGTAGCAGTTCGGGCCTACCAGTGCCATCTCACCAGCTGCGTCAATCAGTGCATCCTGCAAGTGCTGGTTGCCCACTTCGGCAAAACCGGCCGCGTAGCAGACCACCCCGGCGCAGCCCTGTGCGCGCAGTTCACTGACCATCTGTACCGTGGCATCGGCATTGACGGCAACAAAGGCGGCATCCGGTATGCCTGGCAGTTCTGCGACCGAGCGGAAACAGCGTATTCCGGCAATCTGTTCATGTTTCGGATTAACCACCCAGATCTCGCCGTCGAAACCGATGCGGCGGGTGTTCTCAATCGGCAGACTCAGGTTGGAACCGCCGATAAATACCATAGAACGCGGCTTCATCAGCCGTTGCAGATTGGCCTGACGGACGCTTTGTACGTCGTTATCTGATGCAATAGATCCGTTATGATCTGCAATACAGGTGTTGTGATCTGCAATAGATATGTTGTTATTTTGCATTGCTTTACCTCGCAGGCGCTGCCCATGTCGGACAGCGCTGACGCAGTGCTTTGAGGTTTTTTGAATAGTGTGTTGAAGGTTCTGGATGTTGCCGGGTTTACCAGCCGGTGTAGATGTCCATACCGCGTTTTTTGATCTGACCGCCGATAATCACGCGCTGGATTTCAGATGTGCCCTCCCAGATACGATCAACACGGGTGTCACGCCACAGTCGTTCAACCGGCTGTTCACGCATGTAGCCACGGCCGCCCATCACCTGAACCGCTTTGTCGCAGACGCGGCCAACCATCTCGGAACAGTGCAGCTTCAGCGCTGCAGCACGGGCGTGGTTCATTTTGCGGTCGTTGTTGCGGTCGATGTCCCAGCTCAGACGGTAGAGCATGGATTTGGCGGCCATAATTTCCACTGCCATATCAGCCAGCATAAACTCTACGGCCTGGAAATCACGGATTGACTGGCCAAACTGCACGCGGCTGGCAGCGTATTCATTGGCTTCGTTGGCGGCCCGGATCGCACCGCCAACACAGCGTGCTGCAATTCCCAGGCGGGCTTCTACAAACCAGTCTTTGGTCATGTCGTAGCCCTGGCCGATCTCGCCCAGAATCTTGTCGTCACCGACGAATACATCGTTAAAAATGTACTCCGGGTGTTTGAAAGCGAAGTGGTGGGTGTACAGCGGAGTACGTTTCAGCTCGACCCCTGGCAGGTCTTTATCGACGAAGAATACGGTGGGTTTGTTTACATCACCATCAACGTGGGCGTGTACCAGAATGTAGTCTGCAATATCACCGATGGTAACAAACCATTTTTCACCGTTGATGCGCCATCCGCCATCCACTTTATCAGCGCGGGTTACACACTGAGTCGGGTCAGAACCGGCGTCGGCTTCAGTAATCGCGTACGCATCACGGCGTTTACCCTGACAGGTTGGAATCAGGTATTCCTCTTTCTGTGCCGGGGTGGCAAAACGCATCGGGTAGGATGGATACCAGAGTGCATCCCAGATTGCACCGGTTGCAGCACCGAGCTGCTCATTCAGCAGGGTCTGTTCAAAGATGGTAAAGCCCTGGCCGCCATCTTCCTTGCTGTGGTTCGGCGCGTTCAGTTCCCAGTCCAGTACCTGCTGGGTAATCTGCGCATGGGTTTCCTTGCTGATCCCGTCATTTTCTTCACATTCCATTTCATGGGGAAACAGTACCTGCTCGGTAAATTCCTTCGCTTTTTGTTGCAGGGCTTGATGTTCTCTGGAAAGGCTGAAATCCATCGATGAGTCTCCACGGTTGTATTTTTTATTGTGATCTTCGCTATTGACGATCTTTGCTGTCTGCTGCCGGTAGCCTGTGTACCGGTAAATGCTGATGTTCAGGCTAACCAAGCAGAGGGGATTCCGGATTGACTGATAACGGCGGTTTTTTGACTGGAATCGCCATCTTGCTGCGCTTTTACCGGCACGTTTTCTACACGTTTAACGAATGTCGCTACAGATCGAAAATACGCCGCATCTGGTCAAATACTGCGTCAGGTACGCGTTGTAGGCTCGCATAAGCCCCTGTCTGCATCTGGGGGTTCACCCTGAAATACTTCCACAAGATTTTGAAACGCTTCCACAATAACAACAGCAATGGAGCACCCTGCGCATATGTCTACTTCTGAGCAAGCACTTACAAAGACCCGGCGTGCTGTACAGACCGAAACACGCGGTACGATTCTGATCATTACCCTGAACCGCCCGAAAGCAAACGCCATAGACACGGCTACCAGTCGCGCGCTGTATCAGGCCTTCCATGATTTTCAGCATGACCCGCAGTTGCAGGTGGCGATTATCACAGGCGGCGGTGAGCGCTTCTTTTCCGCCGGTTGGGATCTGAAAGCGGCGACTGAAGGGGAAGCGGTAGATGCAGACCATGGCCCTGGCGGCTTTGCCGGGCTGACGGAATATTTCGAGCTGACCAAGCCGGTCATCGGTGCCATTAATGGTATGGCGGTGGGTGGTGGTTTTGAACTGGCGCTGGCCTGTGACCTGCTGGTAGCCGCTGAGCATGTCCAGTTCTTCCTGCCAGAAGCAACCATCGGTATTGCGCCAGACTCTGGTGGTGTGTTCCGGCTGCCGCGACGCCTGCCCAGGGCGCTGGCGATGGAAATGATTCTGACGGGTTGCAGGCTCAATGCTGAAGATGCGCAGCGCCATGGGCTGGTAAACCGGGTGGTACCGCAGGCGCAGTTGCTGGACAGTGCGCTGGAACTGGCAGAAGCGGTACAGGTTGCTGCACCACTGGCCCAGCAGGCGATCAAAGAGCTGGTAAACAGCAGTGAGGTTTTGAGCATTGAAGCAGCGTTCCAGTTGCAGCGTAGCGGTCAGCTGGCCTGTTATCAGCGTATGTTGCACTCTGATGATGCGCAGGAAGGCAGCCGGGCTTTTACCGAAGGGCGTGATCCATGCTGGCAGGGGCGTTAATACGATGATGACAAATCCCATACAGGAAACGGTATTTCGTCCGGGTCTGTTTAAAGGGCAGACTGCGCTGGTAACCGGTGGTGGTAGTGGTATCGGGCTGGCCATTGCCCGTACCCTGGGGCTGTTGGGCGCAACACTGGTGATTGCCGCCCGTGATACTGACCGACTACAGGAGGCGGCACAAAGCCTGCGTAATAACGGTATTGCGGTGCAGAGTGAGGCGGTCAATATCCGCGATAACGACAGTGTGGAAGCGCTGTTTGCACGGCTTGCTGAGCGGCAGCAACAGCCAGACTTGCTGGTCAATAATGCCGGTGGCCAGTTTACTGCGCCTGCACTGGACATCTCCCCCGGCGGTTTCCGGGCGGTGGTTGAGCTGAACCTTCAGGGCACGTTTCAGATGAGTCAGGCTTTTGCTCGCCAGCGTATAGCGGCTGGCCTGCCCGGCAATATTGTCAATATTGTGCTTTGCCAGGAGCAGGGCATACCGGGGATGGCCCACGCGGCGGCCGCCCGTGCCGGGGTAGTAAATCTGACCCGGACGCTGGCCTGGGAATGGGCTGAGCACCGTATTCGCATTAATGCGGTAGCACCGGGCACCATCGCTACCGATGGACTGGAAAATTATGACCCGCAAAACCTGGCCGCAGGTGTTGAACAGCTGTTGATTCGGCGTATGGGGCAACCAGAAGAAGTGGCTGAAACGGTGGCCTTTCTGGCCTCACCTGCCGCCAGTTATATCACCGGTATCTGTCTGGCACAGGATGGCGGTGAACATCTGACCGGCGCTTCCCCGCAGCAATAAATGCTGTACAGCAACACAGCAACACAGCAACACAGCAACACAGCAACACGAGAACGAAGGAGTAAAGCCATGCCGATCTATGAATTTGAAGGCCTGATACCGGTGGTTGACCCGACCGCTTATGTACACCCGAGTGCTGTACTGATTGGTGATGTGATTATTGGTCCCGGTGTTTATGTGGGTCCGCTGGCGTCATTACGGGGCGATTATGGCCGCCTGATACTTAAACAGGGTTCCAACCTGCAGGATTGCTGTGTCATGCACGGTTACTGTGATGTCGACACTGTGGTGCATGAAGCGGGGCATATTGGCCATGGTGCGATTCTGCATGGCTGTGAAATTGGCCGTAATGCACTGGTCGGGATGAATGCGGTGGTTATGGATGGCGCAAAAATTGGTGAAGGCTCGATTGTCGCCGCTAACAGTTTCGTCAAAGTGGGTTTTCAGGGCCTGCCGCGTCAGTTGCTGGTGGGCTCGCCGGCCAAAGCCGTGCGTGAGGTCAGTGATGACGATCTGCACTGGAAAGGGCTGAATACCTTTGAATACCAGCAGCTGGCAAAACGCAGCGCTCTGACCATGAAGGAGGTCATGCCGCTGACAGCAATCGAGCCAGACCGGCCACGACTCAAAGGGAGTACCGATGTGCAGCCGGTAGCAGGGTAGCCGCCGGTAGCAAGGTAATAGTTACCGGTTCCGATCAGCCCCTGTCATCCCTGGGGCTGTTTTCAAACTGTTTCTTATAACTGCGGGTGAAGTGAGAGCAGGAGCCAAAACCGCAGGCCAGCGCCACCTCTGATACGCTCATACCGCTGGAACGCAGCAGCTGGCGAGCACGGTTAAGACGCAGTTTCATATAGTACTCTGAGGGTGAATGGCCCAGATGATTGCGGAACAGCCGCTCCAGCTGACGCACTGACAGACAGGCATATTCGGCCAGTTGGCTGGAGTTCAGCGGTTGTTCCAGGCTGTTTTCCATATGGTTGATCACCCGTAACAGACGTGGATGGTGAACATTCAGCCGGGCGGCCAGGTCAATGCGCTGTTTATCAGATTTCTGCCGGATGCCGCTTTTTATAAACTGCTCACACACTTTCACCGCCAGCGCATGGCCCAGCTCTGTCTGCACAATATCCAGCATCATATCCAGCGCCGAGGTACCACCGGCACAGGTAATCAGGCCATTATCAATCTCGAACAGTTCATTGGACAGCTGTACGTCGGGGTAGCGTTCCCGGAAGGCGGGTGCGGCTTCCCAGTGCAGGGTAATCTGACGGCCTTTCAATAATCCGGCCTCTGCCAGCCAGTAACAGCCGGTATCCATTGCACCCAGTTTACAGCCGTTACGGGCTGCCTTTTTCAGCCAGTTAACAGTCTCCATGCGCAGATGTTTTTCCGGGTTAAAACTGGAGCAGATAAACAGATTTTCAGGCAACGCAGTATCTGAAAGTGCCAGCGGGCGACTGATCGCCAGCTGATTGCTGGCATCGACCGGTTTGCCATCTTCACTGAGCAGCTGCCAGCGAAACACCTCGCGGCCAGCAAAACGGTTGGCGACCCGTAGCGGTTCAATGGCGGATAACAATGCCACCATGGCGTATTCGGGCACTAACAGAAAAGAGACGGTAATAACGCCGTCGGTGGATCGGTTCAGCTTCATGGATGCGGACTACAGCGGGCTTTTATTATTGTGTATCTGTTACAGATACGCGATTGCTGCAACCCTTGCAAATGCTTTTTTTGCTCGTTGAAATCTGCTTGTTCATTATTGAAAAAGTCTTTAGAAATCAAAGTATTTTTGCACTATGGAATCAGTAAGTTAGCTGCTTTTAAAGGCTGATTTAAACTGCGCTCTAAATAGCGTTTCCAGGCACGTTTAAATCGGTGTCAGCAGCAACAGCCTGGGCAAAATAGCTTATGGCTCTGATTGTCATGGCAGGTTGCCCTGGTGGGCTTTTGGGCAGTGCTGAGGAAAAATGTAATGCTTGTTGCGTTTGATATTTATTATCATTACCTTTTGTGTAGTTCTTGGGTGAAATGTGCACAGTGAAATGTGTACACCAGCAGTGTTAGTCGTGCAAAGCATGTCGGTGCTGTGATGGCGGTCGTGTGATAGCTCGCCAGACTGGATTATCGAGCAGATTGAAGTATGGAGCAGGTTGAAGTATGGAGCAGTGGAAAGCCCATATGAGGGCGGGCAATGTGCAGTTTGAAGCGGGACAATCCGCACAGGCACTGGTGCATTACCGTCAGGGGCTGGAACGTGCCCGGCAGCTGTTTCCGGTCTGGTTTGATCGTCAGCAGGCGGTGGCAGCATTGGTGGTCAGTCATCACAATCTGGCGGACGCACATCTGTCCCGGCAGCAGATTGTCGCTGCGGAGCAGCAGCTGCGAGACTGCTATGACTTTCTGTTTAACACAGCTGCTACGGCGCATCAGCCGGATGAGCTGGACGATGCCCTGCTACAGGGGCTGCGACGTAGCTATAGCCAGTTGATGTCACATATCCAGCTGTATGGTTCTGAACAGGACGCCCCACTGCCATTTCACCTGCCAGCGGTTTCCAGTCTGCATAACCTTCGAGGTAATCCGTAATGTTTCATAAAGCGCGTCGCATAAAAGAGATGGCCGTTGCGGGCGGCCTGATGCTGTTCAGTAACCTTGTCCTGGCGCACCCTGGCCATGACCACGCCAGCTGGGAAAGCCCGCTGATACATGCGTTGTTCTATGTGTCTGTAGTGACCATTGGTGTGGCGGCACTGGCACGGTTAATCAAAGCAAAACGTAACCGCTAAGTGAAGGTAATCACCTGGCTTACGTAACCATATAAACCAGTGTAACCATATAAACCAGTAACCACCGGGTTAACGTAACAGATAGAGTAAAAAGTATGCTGCATTCAATGTTCAAGGCGCTGGACAAGCGTTTCGTATTCGCTACGGTGCAAGCGCACTGTGATATTCCATGCAAAATCTATGACCCTCAGATCGCACAGATTGCGGCGCTGAGTGTGATTCGTTTTGTTGATCTGATTCAGGAAATTGCCAGCAAAGATGAGCTGACACTGGCAGACCAGGCTCAGATCAGCCGTCTGGTGCGCGAAAAAGAGATTCACGCGGCCAAAGTGAAAGAAGAAGTACGTGTTATCTGGGGTGATTATTTCAAACAGCCGCAGTTTGACCAGTTTCCCGATACCCACGAACTGGTACACAGCATTATGCTCAAGGCATCCGCCTGCAAACAGCATGTCAGCCGTGAACCAGCGGAAGAATTGCTGGCACTGGTAAATACCTTCGCCGCCAGCTTCTGGGCTACCAAGGGTGTTGATACCTTCAGTGCGCAGTGCCCATATCCACCTGAGATGCAGGTCGTTTACCCTAAACTGGGTGATTAAATTCAGAGGGATCAACAGCATATGAAGCTGGGTATTCATCGGGTGGCGGGGTTGAGCATGGCACCGTCTTTTCTGCATAACGATTATGTGCTGAGCTTTCGCTGGCATTTTACCCGTTACCAGAAAGGTGATGTGGTGGTTGTGCAGCACCCGGTTTATGGGCGGATTATCAAGCGGATTGTGCAACTGGACGGCCAGGGACAGGCCTTGCTGGCGGGGGATAACCCCGCCGCCAGCACCAGCAGTGAAAAACTTGGTTGGCTGCCGTTATCCAGTCTGCTGGGCTGTGTCTGGTGGCGGGTGGCTGCCTGACTGACTGTGTACAGCTACAATTTACAGACAGGCTTGAATTTACAGACAAGCTTAAAGCAGCGTTATGGCAATCTGCACCAGCAGTGCCACATTTGCCAGTAGCGCGATCATGTAGAAATAGCTGCGTGGGCTGGGGTTTTTCTCAGTGGCGATGGTGTAATACAGTGCCATATGAACAATACGCGCCAGCGCATATACCCACACCGTAATTGCCAGACTGCTGGCCGAGACACCCGCCAGCATCGCCAGCACGGCGCAGGCAAACATCAGCGGTACATTTTCCAGTGAATTCTGCCAGGTGCGATGGCTACGAAAAACAAAGGATTCGTGGCCCAGCTTCTCATCGACAACGCCGGGCACGTAGTGGCTCTGCCGACGGTGCGCGATGGTCGCAACCAGGTTCTGTATCAGCATGGTAAACAGCATCAGCAGCAGGCCGCTCAGGGCACTGGCGTAGACACTGGTAAACAGTGTTGCAAGAAGGGTGGTATCAGTTTCAGACATGGTCAGTTTCCTTCTGATCGTCAGGGGATGAGTGAGTCAGGTGGGCAGTGCCGTGTTTGCCCGGAATCAGGGTTACCACACGGTTTCGGCCATTGCGCTTGGCCTGGTACAGCAGCTGGTCGGCCCGTTCCAGTGCCTGCTCCAGCGCCTCACCCTGACGCCACTGTACCATGCCACCGCTGGTGGTGAAGTGAATCGACTGGCTATTAAATGTAACGGTCATGGCTGCGGTCTGCTGGCAGATACGTTCAATAATTTTACGGCCCTGTTCGGCGTCGTTCTGGTACAGCAACAGGGCAAACTCCTCACCGCCAACCCGGCACAGCATATCCTGCTCTCTCAGACTGGCCCGTACGTTAAGCACAAACTGGCGCAGTACTTCGTCGCCGGCGGCATGGCCAAAACTGTCATTGAGCTTTTTGAAATGGTCCAGATCCAGCATCGCAATACAGCAGGCACCACCATTGCTATACAGTGTCATTGCCTGCTGGCTGAAGGCGCGCCGGTTGAGGGCACCGGTTAATGGGTCTGTGGTGGCCTGCTGTTGTAGCAGTGCTTCTTTCTGTTTGCGATCTGATATATCACTGACCGCTGAAAACAGTGCCTGGCCGTTGTCCAGTTCGATCAGGGTGGCAGAGAACTGTGCCCAGAACAGCCTGCCGCTGGTGGTTTTCAGCTGACACTCAAAATTATCAACATGACCCGCTTTATGCAGCCGTTGCAGCAGTATGGCTCGGTCTTCTTCGCGGGCATAGAAGTCCGGGGCGGCCACGCCCTGACGCTGGTCGGGTTTGAGTTCAAACAGCTCAAACAGCTGTGCATTGCCCTCAATAATCTGACCATCAACGCCCGTAATAACAAACGGAATGGGTAGCGCTTGCAGGATCGCTTCCAGGTGGCGGTTTTTCTTGTGCAACTGGCGGGTGCGCTCTGTGACAGTCTGTTCCAGTTGCGCATTAATATGCTGTAGCTGCTCAAAATAGCGGATATTCTGCCAGCTGATGGCGAACTGACTGGTCAGCAGCTCCATTACTTTGACCTTGTGGGCCGAAAACAGCTGCCGGGTTGCGTCATGCTCCAGATAGAGCACTCCCAGCGTCCGTGACTGTGCCTGCAACGGTAGCGCCAGCACTGAGCGTACCTGACGGCGTTGAAAGTCCGTTTCCAGCACGTAACGACCACTGCTGACCGCATCTTTCAGTACCAGCGTTCTGCCACTGTGCAGACAATAGTTCAGTACGGCTTCCGGCATCGGGCTGTCGATGCCTGCCGTTGTCTGCTGGCCTTCCCGATTCAGTGCAACCAGCTGCCAGTTGCCGTCGGGCTCCAGAGAGGCTGTGTCCGGCGAGGCGATTGCAGCAGAGACCTGTTCAGAAGACAGCGTTGTCAGCGGACGAAAAAACGCCGCCTGACGGGCTCCGGTAATCTGGCTGGCCTGTTGCAACAGCTGGTGGATCAGCTCGGTGGCGGTGCTGTGTCGGGTCAGTGCCTGTGAAGCGTTCAGTACTGAATGCCAGTCCAGATTGCGGGTATCAGATAGCAGGTGCTGGTCAGACACCTGTGCCAGCAGCGTCTCCATCTCATCCGCCTTGGCATGTGCGCCCCAGTCCTGATAAACCCTCAGCGCTTTTTCCAGCCAGGCGCGAGCCTGGGCAATATCCTGCTGGCTCAGGTTGTAATGGGCGGCCCGTTCACTGGCGACCGCCTGCAACAGTGCCTGGCCCGACTGGGCAGCATGGCCTATCGCACGTTCATAGCTGCAACGGGCTTCAATGTGGTCGCCAGCCAGCGCCTGTTGCTCAGCCTGTAACAGGTGATAACCGGCACTGAAATTGGTGGGGTTCAGGGCATACCAGCGTTGATAACGCGGCCAGGCGTCGGCTTGCCATTCACGCTGGTGACGGCTGAGCGTGTCACCACGTAATTGCAGTGCCAGCAACGCCAGCAGATTAAACAGCGTGTAGGTAGCTTCGTGAAAAATACCTTCGTCAAGGTCGTCCCTGGTCAGGGAAGGAGAGAGGGCGACCCCCAGTGCCTGTTGATAGTTACCCAGCAGATAACCCTGCAACAAACGCCCTAACAGGCGATCATAACGCCCCCCCAGATAGTGGTGCTGCTGGAAGTGTTGCAGTGCTTGCTGCTCAAAACCTGGGCTGTGGTCAAGGTTCTGCTGGTTATCCAGACTACCCTGTAAAATTCGCAGCAGATTACATTGCAGTTGCGCCAGATAAACCTGAGCAGGCTGCTTGATCTGCTGGCAGGTGCTGACTACCTGTTCGGTACGTTGCAGCAGTCGTGCCAGTGATGGGGTTGAAAACAGGTCACTATAGAAACCGAAAATATAACTGTGAATCCCCCAGTAATAATCGCCCTGCTCCAGGCACTGGTGGTAGGCTTCGTCACGCATACTGGCACTGGCACTGAGTGGTTGCTGCCAGGGCAGAATAAAATTACTGCGCATCATCAGCAGGCGGCCTTCCAGTAACGGGTTGGCCGGGTAATCTCGGGCGACCTGAGCCGAGTAATGCGCTGCTTCAAAAGCGGTGTCGTAATCTTTCAGGGCTTTGGTACACAGCAGTCCGTACATCATGTAGACATAGCTGGAACAGGGGCTGTTACCGTGCTGCATAGTCAGCTTCAGCAGCTCCAGAATAGTGAGCGGAAACAGCGCGCCTCCGGCGTTATAACAGCAGGGCTGCATCGCCATCAGAATATCCAGCGTCAGCAACACCTGCTGGTCAGTAATTGCTGGTTTATGTACCAGTCGTGCGAAAGGCTGTACCTGAAGGTTTTGCTGCGCTTCGGCAATGGCCGCACCCAGGTCATCCATATCGGGCCGGGCCGGGAGCGGGTTACCCAGATAATGCAGCGCTTGTAACCCCTGTTCGATAGCCTGTTGCAGCTTGCCGTAGCGGGTGTACTGGGTAATCAGCACATTGTAGAAACGGGTACACTGGCTGGCGGTGCTACAGCGCAGGCTGACAGTGTCCCGTAACGCCTCGGCTGCTGTAAATTCACCCGCCAGATAGAGGCATTCCAGTTTCAGCAGCCATATATCGTCCAGCAGAACGCTGTCGGTGTCGGCCCCGGCCAGGCTCAGCGCATGGTCAAGGTAACTGACTGCGGTGGCATAGGCGGTTGCACTGTGTGCTTTCAGGGCAGCCTGATAGTTCAGTTGCAGTACCGGGGCATATTCCTGCGGCTGTAACAGCGCGCGTACCTGGTTGAAGTGGCCGGCCAGCTCGAAACAGTTATCGTCCGGGCCTGGTTTTACGGTAGCCGATGGGCTGTCGCTGTCAGCGTCAGCCTTTGCACGGGCCGCCAGCAGCAGGCGGCCCAGTTGCAGATGTATCTGCTGGCGAGCCGGTTCGCTGAGGCTGGCGGCAGCAGCTTGTTGCACCCGGTCATGCAGAAAACGCACCTGCTGCTCTGTCAGGCCGTCTGGCGTTTCATGGCCGCTGGCCGGGCCAGGTTCGCGTACCGGTAGCAGCAGGCCAAGGCTGAACAGTGGCCGCAGTTGTTGCCGTAATTGTGCCGGTGGCAGTTGTGCCAGTTGTGCCAGCAGTGACAGCGAAAAACGCGCACCGATACAGGCAGCCTGTTGCAGGTACAGCTGCTGATGTGGCGGCAGGCGAGTGATACGGTTCAGCATCAGCTCGACGACATTGTCAGTAATATTCTGCTGAGCGATTGCAGACATCGACCAGCGCCAGCGTGGTTGTGCTGCATTGTTACTGCTCTGAGCATGGCCTGATGCGTTCTGCTGGTCTGATGCGCTCAGCCTGGCCGCCGCCGAGCCAAATACCAGCAACTCACGCTGATACAGCTCCTGAATAAACTGACGCAGAAAAAATGGGTTACCGCCGGTTTTTTCATGTATTAGCCGGGTCAGGGCCTGTAGCTGTTGTGCTGGTAGTTGCAGGCTGTCCGCCAGCAACTGGGTGACTACCGCTGGCGGTAATGGTTGCAGAGTCAGAGCCTGCAACCGTTCACTGTGTTCCAGCTCTGCCAGCATGCGGATAAACGGATGACGTTCATCCACTTCGTTATCCCGGTAGGCACCTAGCAGCAGACAGTGCTGGCTGTCCGGGTCGGAAAGCAGTTGCTGCAACAGTTTGATGCTGGCCAGGTCGGCCCATTGCAGGTCATCAATAAAGAGAACCAGCGGTTTATGAGTGCGGCAGATTTCGCGTACAAACAGCATAAAAGTGCGGTTAAAGCGGTGTTGCTGTTCTTCTGGCCCTAGCGCGGGCACAATCGGCTGAGGGCCCAGCAGTTGTTCCAGCTCCGGGATCAGCGCGGTCAGAATCTGGCCGTTCGGGGCCAGTATGCTATTCAGCTGTTTGCGCCAGTGGCTGACCTGCGCTGCGGGCTGTGCCAGCAGTGTACGCACAATCTGGCTGAACGCCTGCACCAGTGCGCTATACGGGGTACCACGCTGAAACTGATCAAATTTGCCGCTGACAAAGAGCCCATCAGCTTGCAGGATCGGTTTATGAATGGCGTTCACCAGCGCTGATTTACCCACCCCTGAATAGCCTGCAATCAATATCGCTTCGCTGGCACCTTCCGACACGCGCTGAAAGGCCTGTAGTAGCTGCGCCGTTTCGGTGGTGCGGCCATACAGTGTATTGGCAATATGTAAGCGGTCGCAGAGTGACAGATGGGTTGGCAGGGGCGCTTCTTCTCGCTGTTGCAGACTGTGCTGTATCGCCTGCAGATCTGCCAGTAAACCGCTACAGCTCTGGTAACGACTATCGGCTTCTTTGGTCAGCAATGCCTGTAACAGGGCGGTCAACGCGGAGGCGGCATCCGCAGGCAGCTGCGTCGGTAACTGAGCGGCGCTGGCCATATGAGCGTAGGCCAGTTCGCGCTCGCCCTGTAACGGTGCAAAGGGCGGCTGACCGGAAAACAGCCAGACCAGAATCGCCCCCAGGCTGTACAGGTCTGTACGGTTATCTGCCAGCCGGTCTGCCGGGTAGCTCTGTTCCGGTGCCAGCCAGTGCGGGCTGGCAAACAGCGGTGGCATGGCTGGCAGGCCCAGGCTGCCTTTGGGGCAGTGGCGGGCACAGCTCAGATCAATCAGTTCAGCGTAGTGGAAATCGTCACTGATCAGAAAAGTACCGGGCCGCAGCGACAGATGAAAAATATCCTGCCGATGCAGGCTGTCCAGTGCTTCAGTCAGGCTGATTGCCAGTTGCAGGCGGTCACAGAAAGGGAGCTGTGCGGGGCATAATTCAGCCAGTGTCCGCTTCAGACGGGTCTGATAGGTCAGCTGTGGCTGGCTGTTGGTCGACACAATTATTGTGGGTAACTGCGCATTTACCGCCAGCGGGTAGATCTGTTGTTCATGCTGGTAAGCCGCCTGTACCTTGAACCCGGCCAGTGTACCAGGCCAGCTACGCAACAACCCGACACCATCACGGCTGGGCAGTGGTTGCAGAATGATAAAAGGGTCGAGAGTAGGCGTTGGTGTCTCTGGGGTCATGCGATAGATGCGCTCAACAGATAGCGAAAAATGCAGGGCCAGACCCTGCCGCTGTACAAACAGCCGAAGCTGTATTGTAGCCCTGATCAGGTTGAGGATATAAGGAAAAGCTTATTCAACAATAGCCGTGCCCTGCTGACAGCAGAATAACCACACAAGGAAATAAAAACAGACTACCTGCTCGGCAGATCACACGTGTATGACGGCAGTCTGCACACACCTTTCTTTCTAAGCTGCCTACTCGGCAGATCAC
>JAOXSF010000138.1 GCA_025800125.1 Marinobacterium sp. | reverse complement strand
TATCCGTCAGCAGGGGATTATTAAGCTACGGGCCGAAGGACTGTCGGTTCCTGCCAATGGAGGCTTGCGTAAGTCCGGTCACGAACCGGCAGCAGCCTGAGAAGTTGGAAGCCTCGCCCGTCAGGGCGGGGAGCAGTCACCTGTATGGTATGGATGCAGCCATATAAGTGAAATTGTATAAATATGGCTTCATAAATATGTCGCTATAAATACGGTTATATTGATTACCGTCAGTACCGATAGCGGGGCAGTGGTTTCAAGTCACAACGCATCATGCCCCGCACGGTACTGTTCAGGCCGATCTCCTGGCGGCGACCCTGTTTCAGCTCTCGAGTGGTTGCTACCATGGTATTGCAGTGGTCGGAATAGTCACTACACAATTGCAGACGCTGGCCACTGCGATCCAGCGAAACACTGATCTGTTTATGGTAACGGCGATCTTTTGCTTGCAGTGGTAGTTCCAGACGCTCGCCTGCCATCACTTCAAAACTGAAGGGTGACATCGGTCGCCAGATTTTACGGGCCCAGAGTGCGGCCTGCTCGACCACGCACTGTACCACCTCCCCATACACCGCGCTTTGACGGCGTTGTTCCAGTCGCCATGCCTGTTGCTGTGCCTGTTCAGCTGCCTGAGCCGCTTGCAGGGCGTCCTGTTTACGTTGCCAGCGGGCCTGTTCGGCCTGACGTATTGCGCGTGCTTTATCAAGCTCTGCCTGTTTTTCGTAGGCGCTCTGACGCTGGCTTGTATTCATCATCGCCCACTCTTCATCGGGAATCTGTAAGGGGTTAGACGCCAGGCAACCCGTTAGCACCAGTGCAGGCAGCAGATAAAAGGGTTTGCACAGTGATGTGTTGGGGAAGCGAATTCTTTTGTGCTGCAACATAGGTGGCTTCTCAAGCGGTTTATCAGGGCTTTTCAGGCGTTATACAGACGCTTCTCAGCGTTTTACAGGCAGCTACTCAAGCGTTCTTGCGGTGCTCGTAGCGGGTTTATTAACAAGGGTGCTGAGTATGCTACGCATTAATCAGATAGCAAAAGCCTGCAACTGTAGCGCTGAACCCTGAATGAAACTGTACATCTTTATTCACCATGCAGAACAGACTTCGCACTGCCAGGCTTATTGCAGATGAACCTGATGGCGACGCACTGTGACCTACAAGGGCAAGCTGTAAGCAACGTTGCAATAGCAATGTCGGTTGCAATAGCAATGTCGGTCGTAACAGCAATGTCGGTTGTAACAGCAGCGTCGTAACCCACAAGGGGCAGCCCGTCGCGATCAGGCATTGTCCGGCAGCCCACAGCTGCCAGGCAATGGCAGGGAGCAACCGTTATGGAGGGACGCATAAACAGGCGCTGCAGGTAATCGCTGCAGAACAGGCTAGCAGGAGAATGCGATGGAGACAGCGAGTGGTTCTGAACCGACGAACACTGAGGCTATAACGCCAGACGCTGAAGAACGGCAATGGTTGATGCAGATTGCAAACAAAGACAGGACAGCATTGAAACTGTTGTATGACCGTTATGCAGCGCGGGTTTTCCGTTTTATCGTCAGAATGCTGAATGACGAAGCCCGCGCGCAAGAATTGGTAAACGATGTGATGCTGGAAATCTGGAAAAGTGCTGAACGTTTTGAAGGGCGCTCAGCGGTTTCAAGCTGGATTCTGGGTATTGCCCGTTTTCGTACCCTGAACGCTTTGCGTGGCCATAAACCGGAGATACAGGGGCTGGAGCAGAGCCCGGAACCTGTCGACCCGACTGCCGACAGCAGTCATATCAAGGGGCGTGAACAGTTACAGGCGCTGCTACGCCAGGCGTTGCAACGGTTGTCACCGGAGCATCGTGAGGTCGTTGAGCTGACATTCTTTCACGGTTGTAGCTATAGCGAAATCGCCGCCATTGTCGATTGCCCCGAAAATACAGTGAAAACCCGTATGTACCATGCCCGTAACCGGCTGCGTCCGATTCTGGAACGGCTAGGCATTACGGCGCTGGACGCAGGAGAGATGCCATGAATGCCAAACAGATGGAACAGCGACTGGCCTGGTATGCCAACGGCACATTGCCGGAGGCAGAGCGGGCTGAAGTTGACGCCTGGCTGGTTGAGCACCCGGAGGCGCGTTTACAGCTGGCGGAATATAGCTTTTTGCAGCATACCGTCAGCGAAGTTACCGCAGATGAGCCGCAACTGGCTACCACCGGTTTTGATGAGCTGCTGGCGCAGGTTGATCAGTTTGAAGCGGCACAAAGTGCGCAGCAGACCACTGCCCATGCCGTACCAGTGGAAACCACGACAAACGTAGCAGATGGAATGTTCGGGCAGAGACTGTCTGAAAATGGCCTGCCCGAGAACGGTCTGTCAGAGAACAATCTGCCAGAGAACGGTATCTCTGAAAGAGAACTGTCTGGGGAAACTGTAAAGGAAAGCACTGCTGCACAGTCTGGCCTGACCGGGTTTCTTAACAGAATTACCAACTGGGTTGCCTGGCAGACAACCCCTGGTTTTGCCCGTGTAGCGGTGGTGGCGCAGTTTGCACTGGTTGCTGTGTTGGGTACGGCACTTTTCTTACCGCAGCAGGAGCAAAGCTATGACGTACTGTCCGGGCCCGGTGCCAGCACGACAGCCACGGCAGCACTGCAACTGGATATTGGTTTGAACCCGGCCCTGACAATGGAGGCGTTTCAGGCTTTGCTGCATAAACACCAGGCGGAAGTAGTGTCAGGCCCTAATAGCCTGGGTATCTACCGCATACAGTTGCAGGATGAAACGAGGATCGCTTCTCTGCGGGCGCATTCAGCTGTGCTTTATCTACAGAGGGTGCAGCCATGAATCTGTTACCTCTGCTTTTATACAGCATTTTACTGATTGCTCTGCCTCGGTTCGCTTTGGCTGAAACGGCGTTGGTTGCAGACGTTATAAGCTCTGATACTACAAGCTCTGATACTACAAGCCTTGGTGCTACAAGCTCTGATACTACAAGCTCTGATACTACAAGCACTGAAGCCGCAAGCACTGAAGCCACAAGCACTGAAGCCACAAGCACTGAGGTTGCACCTGCATTTATGCCCACGGGTGATCCATTAGCAACGTCCAGCGGTAGCTGGGGGCAAGCCTATGCCGACCAGTGGGGGCTTGGTGCGGTTGGGTTAACGCCGACGCTGCGTCAGCAGTTGCTGGACAAACCACTGCAACCGATCACTGTCGCACTGGTTGATACCGGTATTGATTATCGTCACCCTGAATTGCCCGCATCACAGTTCTGGCGTAACCCGAATGAGAAGATTGATGGTCAGGACAGCGACGGTAATGGCCTGATTGATGACTTGATCGGCTGGAATTTCGTTGCACACTCAAACCAGCCTTGGGATGACCATGGCCATGGTACACATCTGGCCGGTGTTATCGCCGCCCGTTCCGATAATGGCCAGGGCATTGCGGGGATGGCACCAAACGCCCGCATTATGGCGCTTAAAGCACTGGATGGCAGTGGTTATGGGCGTGGCGCTGATATTGCTGCCGCTATCCGGTATGCCGTTGATCAGGGAGCGCGGGTTATTCAGCTCAGCCTTGGGGGTGCTGTGCCCGGTGTGCTTGAACGTGACGCCATCGCCTATGCAGTTACAAAACAGCGGCTGGTTGTGGTTGCTGCGGGTAATCAGGCCCGTGCAGTTGTGGGTCAGGGCTATGGACAGTTAGCGGGGGTTTTGTTGGTAGGGGCGGTCAGTACTGAAAACCGGCGCGCCCGTTTTTCAGATTGGGGCCCTGAGTTGGGGGTGTTGGCCCCCGGGGTCGATATTCTGTCACTGCGGGCGCGGGGTTCAGACTTTTTGCAGCGCATGCTGGTACAACAAACCGCTTTGCAGGCCCCTGAGCGCGCGTCAGCGGGTGTATCGGGTAGCGCTATTGCAGGCTACAGGCCAGGTAGCGCCATTGTTAAACAGCACTATTACCGTGCGACCGGTAACTCCTTTGCAGCGTCGTTTGTCACCGCAGCGGCGGCGTTGTTACTGGGACAGACACCGCAGCTTGATGCAGCAGCACTGAAGCGGGTACTGCAACAGAGTGCTGAAGACCTTGAGCCTCCCGGCCCCGATATGAATAGTGGCTATGGTGTACTGAATGTGGCTGCTGCCCTCCAGGCAAACCCACAATGGTTTATTGACAGTCAGTTACAGGGCGCACAGTGGCTGCCTGAACAAGGTTTACAGCTATATGGGCGGGCCGACGCCAGTCGGTTCAAGGCGGCTCGGCTGGAGTGGGGAGCAGGGGATAAGCCTCGGCAGTGGTCGCTGTTACAACACTATGAGAATGCGGTGCCTGGGGGCGTGCTGGCACTGATTGATCCACAGATTTTTACTGGCCAGTTGCTGGTAACGTTTCGTTTAACCGTTGAAAGTGCTGATAACAGCAGTGCTGCGCGCAGTCGTCAGAGTTATCTGCAAATTGAGCTGCCCGCCACACACACGCCGCCGTCATCTGGAGGTGCCCTGTGAAATATTTAAGCAACGCGATACTGCATCTTCGGTTATCAGTGGCTTTTCAGCGCTGTGTGTTGGCAGCCTTGATCGGGCTGCTACTGGCAGGGCCAGTGCAAGCCTGGCAGGAAACCTTAACGCCAGTAGCAACGCCGCCAGCCCGTGTGATTGAACTTCCTGACGGTGCTGACCCACAACGCTGGGCATTGGAGAAAGGCCTGATCCAGCAGGGGGCTAACCGCTGGCAACTGACCGCCGATACCCAGGGAAAACAGTATCTGCTGACCCGTATGGATGATACCGACTGGCAGGCGTTTTCGCAGCGTTGTGGTGAGGCCTGTCAGATTGATAGCTGTCAGCAGACGCGCACATTTTCTCTGGCGTCACTGTTTGAGCCTGACCCTGATCTGCAACTGGCTCCGCTTCACAATGGTTGGCTGGTGCCCCGTGCGCCGAGCCTTCAGCAGGCATTGAATGGCCAGCCTGATGTCTGCCCGGATGGCCTCAAACCCCAGCCCTGGCAGGGACAGTGGCCGGCCGGGTCTGATCTGGCATGTTGGACTTTGCAGCTGGGCAGCCCTTGCCAGCAGTCGCAGACTCCAGCTGAGTATTTGCGAGAGCAGTGGCGCTCAGACCAGTTATTACTGACTGTGCCACTTAATGCTGCATCAGGTTCAGAGCTGGCCAGCAGCATGGGGCTGATGCTGCTGGAAGAAGTGACCCTGAACAGCATTGGTGAACGTCTGATTCGCTTGCAGCGTCCCGCCAGCGCACCGCCCTTGGGTAACCTGCTACAGCAGTTACAACGGGATAGCGCTATCAGCCTGGTACAGCGTGACCTGGCTTATTTTACACTGGCGAATAAAGCTGACCCGCTCAGGCTGTTTAATTATGGCCCACAGCTAAGCGGTGCCCGTCAGTTAGTACCCCGCTGGAGTGGTAAAGGTGTCACTGTGGCGGTGATTGATACCGGGGTTGATAGTGGCCACCCGGAGCTGGAAGGCAAAGTAAATCGTCAACAGGACTTTACCGGCCAGGGGTACAGTGGTGATGCCCACGGTACGGCGGTGGCCGCTATTATTGCTGCGGCCAGTGGTAATGGTGTCGGGGCGTCGGGTGTTGCCCCTGATGCGACGCTGTACAGTTTGAAAGCTTGTCATCCCCGTGTGGCTGGTGGGCTTGAAGCGCGCTGCTGGAGCAGCAGCCTGGTGAAAGCACTGGACAAAGCGATTGAGCAGAACAGCGCAGTTATCAATATGAGCCTGGGAGGGCCGCCTTCGCCGTTACTGCATAGATTGGTGAAAGCCGCTGAACAGAAGGGGCTGATTGTGGTCAGCGCCGCAGGCAATGGTGGGATTAATGCCCGCCCGGTATATCCGGCTGCCTGGCCCGAAGCGCTCGCTGTTACTGCGATTGATCGCAACCGCCAGTTGTACCGCATGGCAAACCGTGGCCGCTATATTCAACTGGCGGCACCGGGTGTTGATATTGTCACGGCGGGCCCGGGAAAAGGGCAACCGATTCTGTCGGGTACGTCTATGGCGGCGGCACATATCAGTGGTATTGCTGCCCAGTTGCGACAGCTTGACCCCGCAGCTGATGGTGCGCAGATCAGCGCACTGATGGTGCTCAGTGGTGAAGATCTGGGTAAACCGGGCCCGGATACCCTGTTTGGTAATGGTCTGGTAAACGCCTGTCGTAGTGCTCAGGGCCTGAAAGATCTGCCGCCTGATTGCGCGCAGGGAGGGCAGTAAGATGAAACGATCTCCGTTAATGTTATACGCACCCTTCACTTTATGTGTCTTGAGTGCAACCCTGCTGAGCCTGACGGGTTGTGGCCCTACGCAGCCGCAACAGCAGACCGATACAGCAAAAAGCCCCGCCTCTGATTCGTCTGGCGCTCAAAAACCTGCGCCAGAGCGTCGTGCTCGTGAAAACACAGCCGCGCCTGCGAATGTATCTGAACAGTCAACTCGCAATTCACCCTTCAGTGCTGATGCACCTTACCCGATGGCTAAAACCGGTTTTGCTTATGGGCCGGGGCGTAAATGGCCGCGCCAGACGCTTGATCCACAGCAGCCAGGCCCGCTGGTTACAGTTTACAAGCCGGAAACTGATCGGGTAGGGGTGTGTGCAACGGCACAGGCTGCGCAACCACTGGATGCCGGGCCACGCGAAAACTGGGCTGCAGCTAAGGCCAAAGCGGTACTTGGTTCGGTGCTGGGTGGTTTTCTGGGGGGTGGTGGCGGTAGTGAACCTCCGGTGCCTGATACCGTTGATAACCCATTGGCGAATTTGCCCCGCCAGCATTTTGATAATGTGGGTGAAATGGAGCTGGAACTGGCTGGAAAGCTGACGAATCAGGGCCTGCTGATCAATACCCATATTGAGGATGCGCCAGGTAAACCGACGTTTCACCGGTTATATCTGGAGCGGCCGAACTGTCAGCGCGCCTGGCCACAGCGTTACCTGGTATATGAACTCTGGATGGAGTGGTCGTTGTCGGTCAGCTGGAGCCGTACCGAAACCCGTTATCGCAATGGTGAACAGGTGGCTCAGCATAAAAGTGCTGGAGGCTTTGAGCGGGCCGGGACGGTGCTGTTGGGTCACGGTGGACAGCCGTTAACAGCAGGGCCAGGTGCTGATGGCGCGCGCCGTTATCAGCAAGCGTATCAGCAGGAGTTACTGTCGGCAGCACCCGCGCCGGTCTGGCAGCAGCTGGGCTTTAACGGCCCTGAGGCTGGAGTACGTGAGCTGGGGGCGCAGTTCGGTGGTGTTAATGCACAACAGTTACAGGACGAAACCGTGGCCATTCTGCACATTGCCCGACCCGCAGGGCAGCGGTATATCACGCAGGCGGTTGCGTTCCGTTTGCAGCCGCAGCCTGACGGAGTTGTGCGGTTTATTCGCTTATAACGATGAGGCGGCATCAGATAATGGCAGAAGAGCTTGCCTGAGGGCGGGCTCTTCCGGTTTTTGGCCCGCCTTGCGCTTTTATAATGCAGGCTGCTTATAGATAGTCTTCAACCATTTCTGATAAAAGCGTGAAAAATTATAAACTTCCATGAACCTCCTCCGAATTTGCTGTGACTTACAGGGCGTAATCAGACAATAAAGCCCTGCACCGCAGGAGGAGAACACCATGAAAATGTCTAACACTTCCGCTGTTTCTGCTAACAATACTTTTACTGTTCGCGTACTGACTCGCACAGCTGTCGCAGCCCTGGTTACGACGCTGATGTGTGCAGGAGCTACCGTTCAGGCTGGCGATATAGAAATTCGTAAGTTCAGTCCCAGTGTTGATATTAGCAAGGTTAATAAAAACAGTTTTAACAAGCGCTATACGTTAAATAATCGTCGCACCGATACGCGAATTAATAACAGTCGCCGTAGTGACCTGCGCTACAGCTATGATTTGAACCAGAAGTACAACCTTGATCAGCTAAAAGCACAGCAGACATATAATCAGAAACGCCATTACAGCAGCAGTATCAGCCAGAATGCGAATAATACAGCGGGTGATCAGGGTCATAACATGAACCAGTATCAGGGAGATACCCGTGTCAGTACGAGCAGCGCAGACCGTCGTAATCATGTTCATAGCGGTTTGAGTCTGCTGTCACCAGGTTCTCGCAGTAGCAGCGCCAGTACTCATGGTATGAGTTATAAGGGTAATTTTGAGATGTATGGTAGCCAGATTGGTGCTGGTCAGTCGGGCTTCCAGGGCGGGGATAATACTAATTTGCAGAGTAACAGCCAGTACCAGTACGGCAATGCACATACCGGTAGCCGTGACAGCCTGCGTAATGGAAATCGTAACTAAGGGTATATGACGGTGGTGCATCAAGGGGGGCTGTAATACGGGGTTAAAAAGACGTTACAGGTTATTCAGCAAAGCGCCAGGTGGGAACCTGGTGTTTTGCTGTTCGCGTAAGCCGTGTTATATCTGTCGCCGTGTTGTATCTGCCAGTTGGTTTCAGATGTAAGCTGTTCTATGGCCATAAAAAACAGCGATTGCGTTAATGTTTTATAAGGAGTGCAGGATGGAAACCCCGAATACTAATAGTGCAGCGGTAGAAAAAACAGTAATGGTATATGGTGATTCCATGTCCTGGGGCATTATTCCTGGCAGCCGTGAGCGGCAGGTATTTTCCGCTCGCTGGCCCGGTATCATGCAGCAAGTATTGAATGAAGCACTGCATAAAAGTATGCCTTCGACACAGGTACGGGTAGTTGAAGCCTGTCTGAATGGGCGTACGACGGCTTTTGAATGTGCGGATCGTCCGGCACGAAATGGCCTTAAACATTTACCCATGTTGCTCGCGTCACAGTCCCCCGTTGATCTGCTGATTGTTATGCTCGGCGTGAATGACTTCCTGAAAGCCGTGTCCGGTGATGAATGTTGTGCTGTTTCGCGTAGCGCAGAAGGGTTACGTCAGCTGGTTGAGCAGGCGGCTGAATTGCAGCCTGAACCGATGCTGATGCCCGCCCGGATTCTGGTGATGGTACAGCCACAACTGGTTCAGCCACTGGGGGCGATGGTAGAAAAGTTTATCGACCCACAGCAGATACAAGGTGCAGAGCAGGCCTGGGTGCAGACGCTGCATATGTTGAAAAGTCAGGGAATTGACATCAGTGTTATGCAGACCTCACAGCACATTCACCTCAGCCGGGTTGACGGTGTGCATCTGGATGCACCCGAGCATGTTACGCTGGGTCTGGCGGCAGCTAACCTGATCATAACAGAGCAACTGCTGAATACCGTTTCAATGGTTGATGCTTGATCACTGCGTAGCAAAACAGAAGCCTTGGGTAAACAGCGGGTCGCGTGGAAAGTTTCGTTTTGTCTTGCTGGGCAGCAGATAGAGCAGGAGGCGCAATCTGTCTTGCGTTGCTTCATGCCTGGCTGCCCGTTAGAATCGCCGCTTTCCCTGCGACCTTTACACAATCAGGCAGCCTGAGCTGCCAGCCAGGTGGTTATGCCAGCTTCAGTACCCTGTTTTACCCCGTTTCGTGCCGATACTTCCTCACATACGTTGCCTGAACGTTTTACCTTTCCCTTCTGTTATCAGCCTCACCCGTTATGCTTGCTGGCTGCGCAAGAGTTGCAACAGCATTTACAGCGCCAGCAGGACTGGCAGCATGATTTTTCTGCTGACGGTGATGGCGGCAAAATGTTTGGTGTGCTGCTGGTAGAAAATGAGGCGGGTGAACTGGGTTATCTGAGTGCCTTTTCCGGTTGGTTGGCCGGAGCCTGCCACCAACCCGGCTTTGTCCCTCCCATATTTGATTTGCTGGCGGATGGCGGTTTCTTTCGTCAGGGCCAGCAGCATATCAACCAGATGAATGAGCGGGTGGCCGAGCTGGAAGCAAGCCCGGAGTTACAGCGCTTGCAGCAACAACGGACAGAGATTACACAGGCTGCTGAACAGGCACTTGTGCAACAAAAAAACAGGATGGCCGCTGCTCGTAACATGCGTAAAACCCGACGTGCCGAGGCAAACCTGCTGCCCGCTGCGCAGGCTGAGGCTATTATTGAGCAGTTGGGTCAGGAGAGTATTCGGGAAAAGTTGCAGCTTCGAGACCTGAAAGTACACTGGGAGCAGCGTCTGACACAGGCTGACATTGAACTTGCAACCATCAACGATGAGCTTATTCAGCTTAAAAGCGAGCGCAAGCAGCGTTCGCTGGCATTGCAACAGCAGGTGTTCGACCAGTATCAATTCCTCAATATTGCTGGTGAGAAACGAGGCCTGCCAACGATTTTTGCGGAAACACCCCGCCAGGTTCCGCCTTCCGGGGCTGGAGATTGTGCAGCGCCGCGTCTGTTACAATACGCCTTCAGCCATGGGCTCAGGCCGGTCGCCATGGCGGAGTTCTGGTGGGGAGCGTCACCGAAGTCTGAGGTGCGTAAACATGGCCGTTTCTACCCCTCCTGCCAGGGTAAGTGTCAGCCAATTCTGGGCCATATGCTGGCGGGCATGAGGCTGGATGACAATCCTCTTTTACAGAACCCTGCCCAGGGAAAAGCACTGGATATTATTTATCAGGACGAACATCTGCTGGTGTTGAATAAGCCTTCTGGTTTTCTGTCAGTACCGGGTAAGAACATAGCAGACTCTGTCGCTTATCGAATGCAGCAGATGTTCCCGGCAGCCGGTGGCCATCTGATTGTACACCGGCTGGATATGGCGACCTCCGGGTTGATGGTGATTGCGTTAAATAAGCGCGCCCATAAGAAGTTGCAAAAGCAGTTTATTAATCGCACGGTAGAAAAACGCTATGAGGCGCTGCTGGCAGGAGAACTGAATACAACACAAGGGACAATCAGCCTGCCGTTACGGGGGGATTATGACGATCTTCCCCGGCAGCTGGTCTGCCATCGGCATGGTAAACCGGCAGAAACTTTCTGGCAGACGGTGGCGGTTGAGGGTGGTTGTACACGGGTTTACCTTTATCCCAGAACAGGCCGTACCCATCAATTACGTGTGCATTGTGCCCATGGAGCAGGGCTCGATTGTGCAATTGTGGGGGATGATCTTTATGGTGACCCGGATAATCGTTTGCACCTGCATGCTGGATTACTGGTATTTGATCATCCGGTGACGGGCGAACGGCTGACATTTGAAGTTGCGGCCGATTTTTAAACGATGGGGCGTCAATGCTCAGGCGACTGGCTGCTTGGCGGTCAGTCAATTATTCAGAGTCTGACGTGTGCTTTATTTCCAGCCTGCTTTCCATTCGTGGCTATCTTTGAGGTTGCGCCATTCGATGGCGAATGCGCGTTTCGTGATGACAGCCTCCAGCATGCAGTGAATTACTTCGCCTTCTTCATCAAATTCTACTTCAGTGACGATAAAGTGCTTTTCTTTATTTCGGGGTACAACTGCTGTCCATTTTGAATGCAGTAGCTTGCGTGGGTTTATCTGGTTCATCTTTACGGCCTGCGTGTATATGGCGTTCATGCTTCTATACGCTTAAACAGGGTTATAGATTGCTGTTTGCTCAACAATGTTATTGGCGCCCCCGGTTATTTGACTAACTGTGATTCACACAGGCCGTAAGTAGATAATGTCAAACAGGGTTGAGAATCCAGTGATCATCTGCACCTGTTAGCTCTGGACCTTGCCGCTGCCGCGATAAATGCTGCAACCAGCACGACGGGCAGCGCAACAAGAGCCAGGCCGCCATAAAGTAGCCCTTTACGCCAGAAAGCATCTTTGACTGCAAACGACAGAACGATAAGGCAGATTCCCAGTGCAATGGAAATTAATGCAGCCTGTTCATATTTCTCCAGCGGTGTTCTTAAATCCTGATTCAGAATGTTGTCTGCCAGGTTGTTTATGTTGTAGATAATATTAAAACGATGCTGATTTTCTACCCCCTTGGGCAGGTCATTCCAGAAGGGGATGTCGCCCACCGGGTGGCTGTTGCGGTACGGATATAATTCAGACATCAGTGTGGTGCCGGTTGCTGACCTCACATCGTATAGCATTAAAACGTCACGCACTGAGTTATCAGTGGTGGTGTCATACTGTGCGTTCAGCCGCCATCGGCTGAACCAGCTCTGTATCAGTGACAGGTCAGCCGGAGTGTTATACGAGGTACTGCTGTTAATTGTGACAACAAAAACCCGGTAACTGGCATCACCCAGCAACTGGTATTGAAGTTTGCTGATGTGCTGGCGTTCGTACTCGCTTAATACGTCTGCATAGTCATAAATCAGTTGCTGGGGCACCCGTGGTGGAATGCTGGCTTCTGCCAGTGGGGCAATCAGTAATAAAAGGCATGGCAAAATCCATTTGCTACATAGGTTCATATCATGGCTCCGTGCATGGGATAGGTCTGCAAATACACAGCCGACTATAACACCATGTTTATAACGCTTACTGAACGTGCTGGTTAGTGGAAGCCTGTGTGCTTCGTAGCCCACGAAGGCTCCATATACCCAATAAGGGGTCGGGTAATAGACACCATGCCAGCCACTGTACTGGCAGTGTATTCAGCAGTACTGCAATCAGCTCAACCGCAAGCGCTGTCGTCAGGTATCCTCCGGCATTAATCAGTGTCAGGGCCGAGCCAACAATTGCAGGAAGAGCCGCCGGGGTGAGAGACGATCTGCCAGTGCCAGGGTTGCAAATAACAGGGTTCCGCTGATAAAGCCCCATTGTGCCGAGTTAGTGAGCGGTGCCAGCACCTGTTCACTTAACCCCCCACTGCTGTTGCAGTGCCGGTAGAATAGCGTTGCCAGCAAACCAGGTTGAAGTACCCAGAAACTGAGCCAGCACAATCAAAGGTAAAATGTGGCTTGGTGCCGCGCTGGCAGAGCTTAACGGGTTGGACACAATAGAATTTCACTTCACTGACGTTGCTTGATGACCGGTCAGCCATGGTACATATCTCCACGAACTATATCTCCACGAACTATATCCCCACGAATTATGCAGCTACTCTTCTTTCTGCTTGCCGTTGCTACTGGCTGTTACAAACATCAGCCCAAGGAACATCAGGCCCAGAAAAGGGGCGATAATCTGGTCTAGCGTCAGAGTGTGTTTCTGGTCAAGCCTGTGTTCTGTCATGGCTTGAGCTAATTGCTCTACATTATTGATAATGATTTCGCTGTGTTCTCTGTTTTGTAATATGTGGTTATGTGGTCGCTCCGGATGGACAGGTTCAAACTCAAAATGGTGCAGATAACCTGCTGAGGTGCGGCGAGTCATCGTGCTTGTGCTGACATGACTTGCCTGGTTGCTGCGCATATACAGCATTAATACATCTTGTGGCAGAGGCGTGGACGTTCCGAGACGATACGGCGTCAGCTTCCACTGTTCAAAAATCAGGCGGGCTATGTCCTTAGCAGTGCCAATTTCAGGAATATCGTCGATAATGACGACAAAAAGTCGGTAGTCTGTATCTATCAGCATATTTTCCAGCATGCTTTCGATATATAGCCGCTCATGCCTGGTCAGTGTTTCGGCATAGTCATACAATTGAACGCCCGGGGTGGGCTGAGGAAAGTTGACGTACATTTTGGCCTGAGCGACTAAAGGCAATAGCAGTAGTGTCAGATACAAAGTCCATTTTCTGTAGCAAAGCATTGTATTGCTCCGAGCCTGTTGCTCTATGCAGCAGCCTGATTAATCTGGCTTGCGGCCATGTAGTTGCGGCCATGTAGTTGTGACAACGTGTGTACGACAGGTGCGCCGGTCGTTATAAGAAGCCAGGCTTCAATCGTAGTCGCAATCGCAACGGTTGCGTCGAGGACTGAATTTACCCAATAGATAAAAGAATAAAACAACAATCGCAACAGGAAGTATGATCAAGGCTGCTCCAGTCTTGAGCATTATTTTGCGTTGCTGTTTGTCCTGAGTAGCGAAAGCTAGCACCAGCATTACAACCCCCATCAGCATTGATGTCAGTGCTGCTTTCTCATAGCCATGTAGAGGGCGTTCCATTTCTGGCCATATACTGTTATCAGTCGCCCGATTGACTAATTGGTCAACATCCTTGATTACCCTTTCTCCATGCGAATAATGGGTGTCTATATCCTGCAGGGAGGACCGAAATTTGAAAGCATGCAGCGCATCCTGTTGTCTGTATTGCAGCGTGTTTGACATGGCGGTGGTGCTGTGTCGAGTGTCGGCACTGTATACCATTACTACATCACGGGGGCCGGGACGTTTACGCAAAGGGTTGTCTGCTCTAAGAGGCCAGAGCGAAAATAATGTGTTGGCCGGGTATACACCCAGGTCGAAGTGTCTTATCCCTTTGAGGGTCACAACAAAAAGCCGGTATCCTTCCTCGATGAGCAAGTGCTGTTGCACGCTGTTGATATATAAACGTTCATGTTCAGACAGCAGCTTTGCGTAGTCGTATAACAGTTGACCTTCGATGTACGCAGGCCCTTCATACTCAGAAGGGGCGTACGTAGCAGCCTTTGTTACCGTTTCAGCCTGTGCCAGCATGGGCAGCAGTAGCAGCATTAAATAAAAAATCCATTTCCTGTAAAGCTTCATTGTATTGCTCCGTGAGTATCAGCACTGTGCTATCAAAATGCTGTCCGTATCAAAACAGTGCCTGCATAAAAACAGTGTCTGCATAAAAATAGTATCCGTATCGGTACTATGGCTGGAAGTATACTCAGGTGCTATTTCGAGACGGTGCTGTAATACGCACCATAGCCCGCAGATGCGAGCTATGGCTTTGATTGGTGAAAGGCTTTGATTGGCAGATGATTGTGATTGGCAGAGGGAGTTAGACCAGGAAGTCCCAGTTTGTAGCTTGGGTATATTGCTGGCTTAGCTCAATGGATTCGACGAAGTGGCTGGCAGTTTCTTCAATCGTCAGGCCTTGTTCAATGGCTGCCAGCCATGCGGCTTTGCCGTCAGTGTCAGAGGCGCGGCCCAGGATAGCCTGATAGAGCTGTTCCAGCTGATCTGACTGAGAAAGCTGATCAAATCTCACCTGATACTGCTGTTGATAGGCTTGAGTGCTGAAGTATTCCTCTGAGTTAAGGAAGTTTAATGCCATCTCACCGCTTGAGTGCTGGTTGATCGCCATGCTACAGTGCTGGAAGCCTGCCAGGTCGGCCTGACGACCCAGTATCTGACCATACAGCGTGGCGACCGATTGTAGTTCTGAACCATAATCTGGCGTCCAGCTACTATCAGCAAACCGGATTTGCTCGATGTTGATCAGGGTATCACTGTCAGTCGGGTCACTTTTATGGGTAACTGTGATAATGCCTTGTTGCTGCACAATGTTGTAGTCGGTCAGTTTATCGTTGTAGGTTGCGGTGTCATTGCCCTGGCCACCGTGCAACTGATCCCGCCCTTCGCCACCAAACAGAGTGTCATTGCCATCTTCACCGAATAGCAGGTCGTTACCACCTTGCGAGCCAACGGTGTCATCACCTGCACCGGCATGCAGTTCGTCATCGTCAGCACCTAGCATGATGTTCTGGTTGCCTGCCCCTGCAAAAACAATATTCGCACCCTCTCCGCCACGTATCTGAACGCCGTCACCGATGATCACCGCGAACTCGATCTCTGCCAGATCCAGTACGGTGCCCGCAGGGAGCTGGCGGGTATCGATAACCAGTGCTTCTTTATGGCGAGTCTGATCAGTTGTATCTGAGCCGTTTCCTTGCGCATCGGTGTCTTGTGCATTTTGTGCGGTACCCGTGATTCTGATCGGTTCGCTTGGCGCAGTGCTCTGATTAGACGTCAGCGTAATCTGATTTACCCATAGCGTGTCACGACTATCATCCAGTGCTGCCAGGAAGCGCTCGCCGGTTGCAATCATCGCTTCACGGTCTGATTCATTTTCGTCCGCTGAGCTGTTTATCAATGTAATCAGATCCACCAGATTGTTTTGCGCCTGAGCGGTTGTATTAGCGCGAGTATTGGCACCAATACCTGTTGGTAAGCTCAGAGTTGTTGCTACAGTCTGTCTATCTGCGTCTGAATAATGCAACGGAATATCAGCTTGGCGTGTTGTGCTGTCAGTGTCGCTACGTTGCGCTGATACCGGTGCAATCTCCAGTACCTGAATCAGGTTACCCTGAGCATCCTGTATGCGATTTGTTGTGACATTCGCACCATCAATTTCCTCTGTGTTTGCAGGCTCTGGCTCTGGCTCTGGCTCTGGCTCTGGTTCTGGCACGGGCACGGGCACGGGCACGGGCTCTGGTTCTGGCTCTGGTTCCGGCTCTGGTTCCGGCTCTGGTTCCGGCTCTGGTTCTGGTTCTGGTTCTGGTTCTGGCTCTGGTTCTGGCTCTGGCTCTGGCTCTGGCTCTGGCTCTGGTTCTGGCTCTGGTTCTGGCTCTGGTTCTGGCTCTGGTTCTGGTTCTGGCTCTGGTTCCGGCTCTGGTTCCGGCTCTGGTTCCGGCTCTGGTTCTGGTTCTGGCACGGGCACG
>JAOXSF010000129.1 GCA_025800125.1 Marinobacterium sp. | reverse complement strand
ATTATCCCAGCAATTTCCACGTCGGCTCATGCTCTGCACAATCCGATAACGCCACAGGCGTTGCCTGAACTTCTGACTGCCATACTGGCTGCCCTGATCGCTGTGGAAGAGTAACCCTTCCGGTCTTCCCCGTTGCTCATATGCCATATCCAGTGCTTTGATTACCAGATCTGCATCTGGCGTTGGAGATAGCGCCCAGCCCACGATTCGACGGCCATACAGATCCAGCACTGTAGCCAGGTAACTCCAGCTCGTTCCTGTCCAGATATAGGTAATATCACCACACCATAACTGATTCGGCATATCAGCATCGAACTGGCGATCAAGGCTGTTGGGTATGTCCAGCCGTTCTGCTTCAGCACGCTTATAACAATGCTTTCCGGGTTGCTGACAGATCAGGCCGGCCTCTGACATCAGCTTACGTACCTTGTAGCGCCCGATAACATGCCCTTCACTGCGCATCATCAATGTCAGTGAACGGCTTCCAGCGGACGCCCGGCTGGCATTAAACAGACGGATAATTTCGCTACGAAGATGCAGACGTTCAACATCAACAGTTCGGTACCGCTTCATGTGGTCATAAAAGCTGGATACCGGGATACCAAAAACTGAACAGACCAGATCAACCGGCTCATGCTCTCTCAACTGGTCTATCAGCTCGTACGTTTGTATTCGTCCGACATCAAGAGAGCGGTGGCCTTTTTTAATATTTCCTTTTCACGTTCCAGTCTGTTGACCTGTGCTTCCAGCTCCTGAATACGTTGTTGCTCCGGAGTAAGCGCCTTGCTGGCGGGGGTTGAGCCTGTACGTTCCTGTTTCAGCTGCGTAACCCAGCGACGCAAGGCTGTTTCGCCAACACCTATGGCCTGACAGGCCTCGGAAATCGTATAGCCCTGGCCAAGCACAAGGCTTGCAGATTCAAGCTTGAATTCGGTTGTGAATGTACGGCGTTTTCTGGTCATGGACACATCTCCTTAAGGCGGCACTGTACCACCTGAAATGGTGTCCGGGCTTATTAGACCACTACACTGGCCTTTGATTGTAGCTATGTGGCGGCCTTTTGAATATTGCCTTTTCTCGCTTTAAACGATTAACACGCGCCTCTATCTCGACGCCCCAACGCCTTACCAGCCAGCGAGAATAAAAAGGCTAGCACCAACACAGGCACCAGCCTCCACTTTACAGCTCAAGCACCACAAAGCGCTATTTGTACTCCGCTGGCATCGATATCCAGCCCTGGCGCAATTCGGTCAGAAGACTCACAACCTCATCACATGCCTCAGCACTGTTATTACGATTCGCCTCTACCATACGCCGCAACATATAGTCGTATAACCGAGACAGCTCTTCAGCGATTGCACCGCCTTTTTCAAAGTCAAGATAGTCATTGAGAGCAAAGACGATATTACTGGCATTATTAATATACTTTGTACGCCCCTCAATACTGCCATGCTCGATAGCGGCTTTAGCCTGCACAAGGAACTTCATGGCCCCTTCAAACAGCATATCAATCTGCTTGTGCGGTGAAGCCGTAGCCAGGGTAGCCTTGATATCCACATCCTGATACTGTTTGAGTTTACCGATACTCACTGTCGTTACCTTAGTCTGATCAATTATTTTCCGGGAACAGCGTCTTCAACAGATTATCCAGCTGCCCTTGCGCATCTGCCAACCCGGCCAGCACACGCTCCATCTCAAGGAACTGTGACTGATAGCGCAGTGTAGCCTTTTCCATCCGCTCGTCCAGCTTCTTTTTATCCTCATCAACCTTCTCAACATTCTTATCCAGCGCCTCTTCACGCTGGGTGATAGCACCATTACTGGACAGAAGGTTTTCAATATCGGAGAGCAAATTACCAGCAAACCCAAGACTGAAACCAATGGTATGCGTTCCCTGCGACCCAGGGCTTATATCAAACATTGCTCCACTATACTTACTACTGAACGGAGCCAGCAAAATATTACCAGAGCTACTGACATCAGCTTTCTCGCCATTGATGGTACCCTCCATATCCTGACCCAGCCCACTGGTCTGCCCAGCCAGATTCATCGTACCTCGAAAGGCATTAGTACTCGGCCCAAACACTATGCCAGTCCCACCTTGCGAGCCATACTCTTCAGAGGTAAAGCGCATTTTCTGCGAAGCTGCATCATAAGTAACATCAACACCAATGGCGTCACGACTCGACAACTGCCGATCCAGCTCACCTTCCAGCATTTCTGCCCACTCTTCTGGCGTATTATACGTTCCCTCAGGAACAAGTACGTAGACATTTTCACCATGAACATTCAACTGAAAATCAAAAGTAGTCGCATATGCAGAGTGATCAGACACTAGCGGAAACCCCCCAATATTCATCACGCCAGTTTCCACATACGCCTTCTCTGGCGATTTAATAATCTCTACAGTGTAGTCACCATCCGGGGGGATACGTGTATTACTAAATGTGGGCTTAACCAGAGTACTCGAGGAAGTTTCTGAGCGCGCAAACAGCGCTGTAACTTTATCGTAATCCTGCTCTAGCGCTTTCTTAAAAATATCCTCATCGATTTCAAGCCCACCATCCTTCTTGGTCATAATACCAATACTGGAAAGGCGATTAAAATTCTCATCTAAGCCTGAAATAGACTCACTTTTACTTCCTAACAGGTTGGATATAATCTGCTTAGCTGCACCATCAGTTGACAAAGCCCCTGGTGTCTTCTTGCCAGTTTCTTCATCTTCAGTAACTCCTTTAAGATTATTAGCCGTTTCAGCAAAGGTATTAAATGCCTCAATGAAATCACGAACGGCTTGTTCTGCAGTACCCTGATCTTCAGAAATCGTAAACGTCACTGTATCCGTTGCAGACGCAGAGTCCAGATTAAACTTAAACCCCTGTACAACATCATCAATCGTATTAGATGAGCGAGTAAGCTTAAGGCCGTTCATTTCAAGCCTGGCATCCTGTCCTGCCTGAGTCACCTCCATATTTGCTGACCCTACATCATAATCCAGCATAGAAAGGCTTGCATGAGAACTCTGGATCTGGAGCTGCTGCTGCTCCCCGGAGGGTGCCGTCAACAATAACTTTGAACCACCTGATCCATCCTTGATTACTGCCGCCTGCAGTTCAGAGTCCTGCTCATTAATTGCTTTGGCAATATCGATCAATGAGCTATTACCCTCAGTAATCTTGATCTCCAAGGACTTCGTATCAGGGTTCTGAAGAAATGCTGTCGGTGGCCCAACAGCATCACCAGGTGCAGCAGCACCATAAGTCCACTTACCGAAGTTGACCGTTAGCGTCTGCTCCCCTGCCCCCCCAGCCAGAAGCTGAGCATCCGGATCAGCCACTGTAGCAGTCGCTAATGACTGAGCCTGTGCCAACTGATCAACCTTGATTTTAAATGTACCTGTCTGCGCACCAGGGCTCAGTTCAACTGCACTCAACAACTCATTAGTCGGCAACGTACCGGAGCGGTTATCAAATGTATCAGGGTTCGTTAGTGGATCGAGCACCTTCTTAAATTCTTCAAGACTGGATTTAAGGGTGCCATAGGCAGAAATCTGAGCTTCATACTCTTCTTTGCGTGTATCTAACCGCTTATCTGGCGCAGCCCTCTCCGCAGAAATAAGCCCATCAACCAATTCTTTTGTATTAATACCGGAGCCCGCACCAAGGGCACTGATTATGTTATTACCCATCGTTTTCCATCCTTATAACAGGGCCCCGGCGGACAACAATCACAACCAGGCACACCACTCTATCAAAAACACCAGCCCTATCTCTTTGCCTGGGATCTGAAATAACACAACCAAGAAGCCCCTCCAGGACAATCCAAGCAAAGCATAGACTATAGCCGCCTATTAAATTTCACATGAAGGTATATCGGCAATACACAGTCAGACTTTACCAATCATCACAATAGCGCCTGTAATCGAATAAGACACCTTGCCACCAAACAGCAGCACAGCACAAATGCCACCATAACGCCTACAACACCACTGGAATACACCACCACCCAAACAAAAACGCCCGCAATAATGCGAGCGCCATGCAACGAGAAGCCAACGACAAGAGCCTCAACTTAAACACTGATTTCTTTCACATCAGTCTGCTTATATGTGCCAGATGGAGTATTGTATTCAAGGCTGGTTCCACCCGCTCCAACACTAACACTATTGACTGGCATTTTGATCTCTACAGGCACCACCTTACGCGAACCATCACCCAGCTGAATTTCAGCAGAAAAACGATATTCACCGGGGGCGAAGCGCGCTTTCATTGCCCAAGGGTTAGTTTGCTCATCATATGGCTGATCAGGATTTACCGGCTGCTTCTTATAAGGGTTTGCTTCCGGGTCATGAGGTTTAGCCGGATCTTCCAATTCATCCGTATAGACATAGTCCACCGGCGACTGCCAAACAAAAGGCACATCACCAGCCTCCTGCTTACCGTACTCAGCCTCTCCCAGCAATGACCCATCTGGATGATATACCTTTAACGTCAGGTTTTCGGTATCCTCAGGCAATACCATTTTACCTTCAGCCCAATCCTTGGCACCATTAATACCAATCGGAGCGTTACCTTGCTCAATATAGATACTACGCCCCACCATAGATGAAGCCTGCAACGCAGTCTGACTGGTCAACATAGTCCCACTCAGATTCTTCATCTCAGTATTGAGATTAGTAATCCCCTCTACCATAGACATAGAAGAGATCTGCTGCATGAAAGCATTGGTGTCCGTTGGACTGGTTGGATCCTGATTCTTTAACTGCGCAATCAGCAACGACATGAACATCTGATTATCTTCAGATTGCGCCTGCACTGTACGCTGATCTGCATATCTCTGATTAATGCCCTCATAGACATTAGTTGCACTGGTGGCGCCATTAACGGTCGTCATACTTTATGCCCCACTGCTACTCTACTGCCCCAGAGAAAGCGTACGCTGCAACAGCTGCTTTGCAGTGTCTGCCATCTCAGCATTGATCTGGAAAGACCTGGACGCAGAAATCATATCCGCCATCTCTTCCACAACATTCACGTTAGGGTAGTAAACATAGCCTTTTTCATCTGCCATTGGGTGATCTGGGTTGTACTCCATACGCAACTCAGCATCACTTTCAACAATGCCCAATACATCAACACCCTGCCCTGGCTGCAACCCATCTTGATTATCTCGTATCTGCTCTGGCGAAGGAGGCCTGAGTGCAAACACCGGCTTACGCGCCCGATAGGTTTCTTCAAGGCTGGAGCTGACACTTTCAGCGTTCGCCATATTACTAGCAGTCGTATTCAGACGCAGCGACTGAGCGGTCATACCAGAGCCAGCAATATTAAATACATTACCTAAAGACATGCTTACTCACCCTTAATCGCAGTATTAAGCCCCTTGAACTTGCGATCAAGGAAACCAAACGATGCCTGATAATCCATGGCATTCTTCGTATAGCGCGCCATTTCTTCCTGAACCTCAACCGTATTACCATCCACTGAAGCCTGACGAGGAATACGATACATCAGATCAGAAATATAAGCCGGCTCAGAAATACCATAGATATGCTGCCCATCTGTACGAGATAGCTCAAGAGGCCTTTGAGCAGTACTTTGCAGCTGCTCTTCCAGTACCGACCTAAAGTCCAAATCTCGAGCCTTGAAATTCGGAGTATCGGCATTGGAAATATTATTGGCCAGAACTTCCGCCCTGCGAGAACGGAGCAATAGCGCATCATCATGCAGCCCCAGCGCCCTATCCATACTTATAGCCATTTGCCACCTCCAGAATTTCATTTAAAAAAGCAAAGTTCGGGCCAGGTGCGAGAAATATAAAGCCTAAAGAAAAAAACCGCATACAAAGGCCTCTTTCTCTTATAACGCAAGACCTGAAAAGAAGAAAAACGGCAGAGAATTGCCACTCACAGAGACAGACGGCACAAGATAACCTCCGCTGACAACTTATTGCCGATGAGAGAAAAAGAGGGCCCGTACGCTACAAACACCACGACCGTACTGACTGACACAAAAATACACCGAGCAATCAATCTCACAGCGCACGATACATAATACCTGGCCGACAATGCACCATCTCATATAAATCAGACAAACCAGATAATGACTCAGAAGCCCCAAGGAACAGATACCCCCCCGGTTTCAGACAGCCGTGCATACGTCGCAAAATTTCCAGCTTTCGCTCAGAGGAGAAATATATCAACACGTTACGGCAAAAAATAATATCAAAACGCCCCATCACACTGTACTGCCCTAAGAGGTTAAATTGCTGAAACCTGACCCTGGCCTTGATTTCCCTCTGCACCTCCCAACTACCATCAGCACGCTCTTGGAAGAAACGACATTTACGCTCAGGAGACAACCCCCTCCCCAACGCTAGCATCTCATAAACACCTTCTCGAGCCTGCGCCAGCACACTGGTTGAAATATCTGTAGCAACAATCTCTTCACCCGACACAAAAGTACCACGATGCTTTTCACGATATTCACTAAGAATCATACTTAGCGAATAAGGCTCCTGACCCGTAGAGCAAGCTGCAGACCAGATACGAAGCCTCCCCCCCCTCTGCTCACTGAGTTCAGGCAAAACACGATCACGCAACAACTCATAAGGATGTGCGTCACGAAACCAGAGCGTCTCATTTGTAGTCATTGCGTCGATAACCTGCTCTCGCAAAGCAGACATTCCCGGACGGGTTAATTTCGCAACTAGCGCACTAAGATCGCTACAATCCTGCTCCTGCAAAATCTTACCCAAGCGACTCTGAACCAGATACTGCTTGTTCTCTGATAGAACGATCCCACAACTTTCCTCAAGAAATTGAGCAAAGCGAGAAAAGTCCGCTCCATTCATAGCAACCTGGCGAGAGAAACCTGCATTCATTGAACCTAAAACCACCCTTCTAAACCATTACCCAGCAAGACTGCCTACCCTGCAGAGTCGCCAGCCATTCAAAGCCATCATCCGGAATCAAGAAACCGCCTGTAGACATCCAGCACAAGTATCTACCTTTCACTGAATTCGGCATATCAGCGAAAACAACCCATTACCAAAATATCTCAACTATCAGAGAACATCGACTTACCACAAAGGCATATCAAAACTGTGACTCAACCTCACTAATCCGATTTACAACAACACTAGCAAGCTCGTTCGGATTAAACTTCGCCAAGAAACCATCAGCTCCAACCTTTTTGACCATCGAAACATTAAAACCGCCAGAAAGAGAGGTATGAAGCACGACATACGAGGGCGCCGTTCGCTCGTCTTCTCTGATCATTGAAGTTAAGGTATAACCATCCATCTCGGGCATTTCGATATCCGAAATGATCATCAGAAAGTGATCCGTAATATCAACCCCTCTGGCAACAAGACCACTAATAAGATCCCATGCAATACGACCATTATTTGCAGAAGTCACCTTGAGCCCAAGACTTTCCAGACTCCTCTGCATCTGGTTACGAGCTACAGAACTATCATCAACAATCAATACGTGATGCTGACGCGCCTGCCGCTTAACAGAATCAGTAGCTACTTCAGAGCTCACCTCCGTCGACTGGGGATACAGATCAGCCAGAATCTGTTCTACGTCAAGAATCTCAATCAATTTACCATCATGCTCAAAAACAGCGGTCAAGTAGTTTTCCACTCCAATTTCGGTAGGCGGAGCCATAATCTGATCCCATTGCGTATTCAGAATACGGTCAACCTTACGGACCAAGAAAGCCAGTGTCCGTTTGTTATACTCTGCCACGACAAGAAAGCAGCGCTGCCGCTCTTCTTCCGGGATCTGCGCACGTCCGATTGCTTCAGAAAGATCCAATACAGGAATGGTCTCTCCACGGATATGCGCCATCCCTTTAATTGAAGAAGTCTGACGAGGCACTTCTGTCAATCTAGGGCATTGCAATACTTCTCGTACCTTAAAGACGTTGATTCCGTACTGCTGGTCTGTTTCCAGCCCAAACAGCAGCAACTCCAGACGGTTCTGGCCGACCATCTGGGTACGCAGGTTTACACTATCTAGGATACCTGACATGATTTACCGATCCTGTGGAAAGTTTTTCTGTTACTTTTTACACCTATAACCCACGCCCACCCTATTACATAGAGCAACCACGTGACTATTGCAAAATCTGCAGGCTGCACACTGCTTCCATGCCTTCTGCTGATGCCTTTATACAGTGTTGGGCAGGAAACGACCAGTACCATTGAACAACAGGCAGCGACCTTCCTCCACTCACACTACAGCGAACGCTTTCCTGATGCACAAATCAAGGTCAAGATCACACCAGTTAAAGCCCGCTTTCAGCAAAGCCACTGCTCTGTACCGATTGAATTTACACCACCAAGGAACTTGACGAGCAGACCTCTAACTAAAGCATCCTGTATAGACAGCCGTCATTCAACCCCTTCCTGGACCTTGTTTGTTCGAGGGCAAGTTACTGCTCTGCATAACGCACTTGTACTTCGCGGCCACCTAAGAAAAGGCCAACGACTGGACTCATCACTTTTAGAGTCAAAACTAACTGATCTGCTACGGCACCCAGACAGTGTAAATGCTCAAGAATCATTAAGAGGGATGGTCTCTAGCAGGGCTCTTCCAGCGGGACGTATTCTGACAAGAAGAGATATTACATTGGCTCCAGCAATAAACAAAGGCGACGCAGTCATCATTGAAGCACGCCGCGGTGGATTGAGCATCCGTACAACTGGCATTGCCCAGGAATCCGGACATATTGGCAAGCAAATTCGAGCAATAAATAATCGTTCAGGTAAAGAAATCCGTGGTATGATCAAAGCTCAAGGCTTGATTATTGTGCCATAGCGTCCAATATTTTAGCGCCTGCCAAGCCGGTGTATGAAAGCTTGGGGCGAAGCCCCATTAGTAACTTTCTGTAATTTTCGTTTAATCTACTAAAGCCTTCTTCGTGTTGGCCGATACTCAGCGCAAGGCACGTGATTAACCTGACAATGGGTTGCGAATATGGCTATACACCTTAATTCTCAAATAGCTGGGCGAGCTGGACCCCAGCAGGCCAGGGCGGATAGCTCACAGGCTAGTTCCGGTAACGATAAGAACAATAGCGCCTCTCATGTTAGTGCGCGTAGTTCCCAAATATCAACCGTCAGTCTCAGTGACACAGCCCAAAACCTGAATAATATTCAGCGGAAGATGGCTGACACCCCAGAGATTGATCAGAGCAAAGTTGAACGCCTGAAGGCAGCTATTGACAGCGGACAATATCAGATTGACTCAGAGCGCATTGCTGTGGGGATGATCAATATGGACAGCCTGATAGATTAACTTAATATAGCTGATGCCATGACTGCACATAAAAGTAACGATTTGTTACAGCTCCCTCAATTGTTCCAGAAAGGCATAGGAACACTTTCAAGAATAAATGAGCTACTTGAGCAGGAACGAGAAGCAATCGTCTGCAACGATGTTGCTCAGCTAGAGAGTATTGTTTCTGACAAACGGACAGTGCTGACTGATTTTGCTGTCCAGAAAAACGCATGGACTCAACTAATTTCAACACATGCTTCCTCACCGGAAGATTTCTTTGAAAGCCTTCCGGTGCAGGCTTTTAATCTATTACGCCCACACTGGAATGCCCTTGAAGAAAAGCTACAGGAAATACAGCAATTAAACGAGCGTAATGCTCAGATCATAGCTGTCCGAAACCGCCAAGTGGAACAGCTGCTTTCCACTCTTAAAGGACACCGCATAAATAGTCAACTGTATAGTGATGGAGGTTCACACCATAACTATGGGGCACAAAGCCGAATAGGTAAGGCCTGATATTATTTTGCCCCCGTAGCTCAATCGGATAGAGCGACCGCCTCCTAAGCGGTAGGTTGGAGGTTCAATTCCTCTCGGGGGCGCCATACATTACTTCAACTGCTATTTTTCACTTCTTATCAGCAAGAACAAGCCCCGCAACCTACGAGGCCTGATGGCTATCGTTAAAAATCCAACAGATTGCTAATGTCAATGCTCTCGCGTTGCACGGAATTCAACATCAGGCGCTCTTTCCTGTGCCAAACTGAGATTAACACGTGTCGGAGCTAAATAGGTCAACAGGCCTGCACCATCAATTGCTAGATTATCGTGATTCTTACGGCGGAATTCGTCCAGACTTTTCTGGTCACCACACTCAACCCAGCGGGCAGTCTGAACTGTTACAGCTTCATAGACACAATCAACTTTATATTCATCTTTCAAACGGAACATGACAACGTCAAATTGTAGTTGCCCTACAGCACCAAGCACCAGATCATTGTTACGCAGAGGCTGGAACAGCTGCACAGCACCTTCCTCTGAAAGCTGTTGCAGACCTTTCTGAAGCTGTTTCATCTTCAGTGGGTCAGTCGGGCGGACACGACGAAAGATCTCAGGAGCAAAATGGGGGATACCTGTAAATTTCAGCGCTTCGCCTTCGGTAAAAGTATCACCAATCTGGATCGAGCCATGGTTATGCAAGCCTATGATGTCACCAGACCATGCTTCTTCAACATTGGCACGATCTCCTGCAATAAAGGTTACAGCATCGGCAATTTTGACATCTTTATTAATACGAGTATGTTTCATTTTCATACCCTTGCTATACCTGCCAGAACAGATACGCATAAACGCGATGCGGTCTCGGTGTTTAGGATCCATGTTAGCTTGAATCTTAAATACAAAGCCGCTGAATTTTGCTTCGTCCGCAGCCACTTCTCGTGTGTGGGTTTGACGAGCAATGGGGGAAGGCGCCCACTCAACAAAATTATCCAGCATTTCACGAACACCAAAATTCCCCAGTGCGGTACCAAAGAAAACAGGTGTCAACTGGCCCGCCATAAAGGCATCACTGTCCCAGCCATGCGTCGCACCACGAACCAGTTCAATTTCTTCAACAAAGTCGTCGTATTCATCACCCAACAAGTCACGAGCTTCATCGCTATCAAGGCCATTGATACGACGATCATCCTGAATCGTATGCCCCATCCCGGCTTCATACAGATGGATTTCGTCAGTGTACAGATTATAGACGCCTTTAAATAACTGGCCCATACCGATTGGCCAGTTGATGGGAGCCGCTGCAATCTTCAGTACTTCTTCGATCTCATCCAGTAACTCAATCGGATCCCGAATATCACGGTCCATCTTATTGACGAAAGAGAAAATTGGGGTATCGCGCAGACGACACACATCCATCAGCTTGATAGTACGATCTTCGACACCTTTAGCTCCATCGACAACCATCAGAGCAGAGTCGACCGCTGTCAGAGTACGATAGGTATCTTCCGAAAAGTCTTCATGTCCCGGCGTATCCAGCAGGTTCACAACCCGCTCTTTCCATGGAAACTGCATCACAGATGATGTGATAGAGATACCACGCTCCTGCTCCATGGACATCCAGTCCGAGGTAGCGTGACGATCACTCTTTTTACCCTTCACTGTACCTGCTGTCTGGATCAGGTTTCCAAATAACAACAGTTTTTCGGTAATCGTAGTCTTACCCGCATCCGGGTGGGAAATAATCGCAAAGGTTCGGCGGCTTTCAACTTCCGCCGTTAACAGCGCTTCTGACATTGGTATTCTCGTGGAGATTCTGGAAAGCAGGTTCAAACCGGATCCTTAGGGCCCGGAAAAACAGGTGAGCAGATTCTAGCCGTTTCAGTCGAACTTTCCCATCGGCTAGCCACACTTTACTCTCAACAACCCAGCACTTTTCTAGCTCTTTTCAGGCGGCTCTGGCGATCGTCAAAGCCATGATAGCCACCATTGATACTGCGCGTAACCTGTTTCAGATCGTCTTTATCGGCATAAGTATTCAGCCCCCGAGCATCCCAATACCAACCAGCAGCGTCAACAGCAAGCACAGGGTCGTCAGCTACCAGGTCGGGTTGGCCAACCAGATCTACCCCGACGCTATCAGCATACTGCTGGTAGTTTTTTTTACCTGTCAGCTGAATCAAACCTCTCCCTCGATACCTCCAGCCATCACCGGACGCTTCATCACCATTCCCCATGCGATTTGCATATACTCGGCTGGCTATCTTTTCAGGCTGACGAGCATATTTCTCTGCTAACGCTCTGGTTGAGAAATACTTACCAAACACAGCCCGAAGCGCCTTAGCACTGTAGTTCAGGTTTTCGCTGCTGTGTTGCAGGGACGCACTTTCATGGCCGATCTGAGCAATAAAATGCGCCACACGCAGAGGAGTTGATATCTGATACTTAACCAGACAACAGTTAACTGCATCAATGTATTGATCAACATACCTCTGCTTTACTTCAGGCATCATTTTTTTCAACTGACTACCTGATAATACAATCTTTTTTCCAGGCTTTCTGTCTGCACCTCCAGATACTCTATTCATGACAGCAGAAGCATTTATTTTTGCACTAGCAGAAACTGGAATGACCAGTAACTGCCCCGGATAAATACTGTCCGGATTATCCAGCTTATTTATCCGGGCAATCTCCATATATTTTGAAGCATCCCCCAGCTCTCTCACCGCAATAGCACTTAGCGAATCTCCTGATCTGACCTTGTACCTCATGTTCGCACTCTCTTTCTCACCTGATAACAGCTTTACCAGTTTTTTCAGCATCATGGCATCCTGTCTGTCATTATTTCTTTCTTATGAATAGCCAAATCAACACAAGAACCTGCCCCCCTGCTCATCGACGCCTCAGCAACTCTACCTCTATCAACCGGGTCATTCACGTATACAGTGCTGCATCGCAGCAATAAAATAATCAAAAACCCTTAAAGAATATAGAGTGCATCAAATGAAACAGATTACATATATCGGAGTCGTTGGCGCAGGTCAGATGGGCTGCGGCATCGCTCAGACAGCCGCTTCGGCAGGCTTTAATGTTCTGATTACAGATCGTGACCTCAACACTGCCCGGTCTGGCGTAGAGATGATAGAGAAACGCCTGAGTAATCAGGTTACTCGAGAAAAGATCTCGGAAAAGCAACGACAGGAAGTTACTTCCCGCATCGAAGCTGTTGGAAATATTCACGCGCTAGCCGATTGCCCTCTGGTTATCGAGGCTGCGACCGAAAATCAGTCTCTCAAACTGGAGCTGTTCCGACAACTTGATCAAACCTGTCAACCAGCAACCATTCTAGCCTCAAATACCAGCTCTATCAGTATTACCAGTATCGCAGCAGCAACAGAACGCCCAGAGAAAGTCATCGGCATGCACTTTTTCAATCCAGTTCCAGCTATGGCACTTGTTGAAGTCATCAAAGGCCTGGCAACCAGTAGCGCAACATTTGAAGCAGTGCATGAATTCGCCGAACAGATGGGTAAAACACCGGTTGTCAGCCATGATAAAGCTGGCTTTATTGTAAATCGTTTACTGATTCCGATGCTGAATGAAGCCTGTTTTGCGCTTGAAGAAGGTGTCGCCAGCATCGAGGATATAGATAGCGCCATGCAACTGGGTTGTGGGCACCCGATGGGGCCATTGACACTGGCAGACTTTATTGGACTGGACACTTGTCTGGCTATTATGGAGGTACTCCATACTGAGCTAGGCGAAGACAAATACCGCCCCAGTCCCCTGCTACGACAATACGTGACAGCTGGCTGGCTTGGGCGTAAAGCCGGCCGAGGTTTTTATCGCTATAACAGTTGACCAGCAGGAAATAAACGCTCTACAGCGACCAGGAAGCTGATCGTTATCATTCTGGTAAATATTCCCCGTAGCCACAATACTGGAAGCGAAAGCGCTCCACCTTTTGCTTCCAGCATAACGCCGCTTCAGGGGAATTATCCATGAAACAGCTCACCCTTATTCGCCATGCAAAATCAAGCTGGGGAGACCCATCCCTCAGTGACTTTGACCGTCCACTGAACCAACGCGGTACCAGAGATTTACCAGGTATGGCTCATCGGGTATCACAACACTTGCCTGCAGCAGAGCTGATCCTGTCAAGCCGCGCCCAGCGAGCGCAAATTACTGCTGAAGAAGTGGCCGGATACCAGCCCGGCTCAACTATTACTTTCGTACCAGAAATGTATGAATCCTGTTATGAAACATTGCTAAATATATTGCAGAGTCAATCTGACACGCATCAGCATCTGATACTTGTTGGCCATAATCCAGGACTGAAAGCACTAGGCTACTACCTGACCCATGAACAATTAGAAAAGTTTCCAACGTCAGCAGTACAACATATTCATCTGAGCGTCCGCAGTTGGTCAGAGATTGCTGAGTGCTGTGGAACACTCAGCTGGTTCGATTGCCCTAAAAAACACTTGCCCTACTGCAAATAACAGCACGCTGATCAAAGCCCATAAAGCAGCTCTGGTAAATTATCCAAACGAAAAAACCCCCGGCACAGTGTGCTGGGGGTCTCTCGGTATTAGATGCCTGGCGATGCCCTACTCTCACATGGGGAAGCCCCACACTACCATCGGCGAGGCTGCGTTTCACTACTGAGTTCGGGATGGGATCAGGTGGTTCCACAGCTCTATGGTCGCCAGGCGAAACTGGTTAACAAA
>JAOXSF010000126.1 GCA_025800125.1 Marinobacterium sp. | reverse complement strand
GTAGCGGTGTAAGCCGCCCTGGTCTTTGAGCTGTAATGGCTCCTGGAATCCCCTTCGTTCACGGAGAGGAGAAGTCAAATTATTCACATGGTACAGCTGATCAATATCATCCCAGCGAACCGGTATTTCACAGTGGTGTAGTACAGTCATAATGCAGGGTGCAGCCAGTAGAAAACAGAAGAGTGTGGTTTCAGGTATATCTGTGAATTTTTCAGGGCGGTAACGAAAAAGGTTGATAGCCAGCTATCTGTGCAGGTGACAGCTGGCCGGGGTTTTATCAGTTATCCAGTGTGTTGGCTGCTTCGAGTGTGTTTTCCATCAGGCAGGCAACGGTCATCGGGCCTACGCCACCAGGTACTGGAGTAATCCAGCCTGCGCGTGCTGCAGCAGGTTCGTAATCGACATCGCCGACCAGGCGGCCGTCTTCCAGGCGGTTGATGCCAACATCAATAACGATCGCGCCGTCCTTGATCCACTCGCCTTTTACCAGACCTGGTTTGCCTACACCTACAACAACAATATCAGCACGGCGTACATGATATTCCAGGTCGCGCGTGAAGCGATGGGTTGTTGTTGTGGTTGCGCCTGCCAGCAACAGTTCTAGCGTCATTGGGCGGCCGACAATATTAGATGCGCCAACAATTACTGCTTCTTGGCCATGCAAGTTTACGCCTGTGGACTCAAGCAGTTTCATGACGCCTTTGGGTGTGCAGGGGCGCAACACTGGCATGCGTTGCGCCAGACGGCCCAGGTTGAAAGCATGAAAGCCGTCCGGGTCTTTATCTGGGCGAATGCGCTCCAGAATTTCGTTGGCGTCTAGATGGTCAGGCAAGGGTAACTGAACAAGAATACCATGCACGCTTTTATCACTGTTCAGATTATCAACCAGCTCCAGCAATGCTTGCTGGCTGGTATTGGCAGGCAGATCATAAGCGCGTGATTCAATACCGGTTTCCTTGCAGGCATTCTTTTTATGGCGTACGTAAACCTGCGAAGCTGGGTCTTCTCCTACCAGAATAACAGCGAGGCAGGGGGCCGGTTTGCCGTTCTCCAGTCTGGCAGTAACGCCATTTGCGACGCTTTGGCGAAGATCGGCAGCAATCTGTTTGCCATCAATAATTTGTGCACTCATATCTGAGTCTTGTCCTCTATATATATAACTGTCGTGAATTTTCTCATGGTTGCGCAGTGGGGCCAAGGTTGGTAAAGGTTCTACCTTTCTGTGGTTGGAACTGCTGGCTATTTTGTGAGCTAACTCCTTTATTTTATTAAAAAATTCAGAAAAAGTGTTGACGGCATAAAAAGCCAGATATATTATTCGCCCCGTCTTCAAGAGGAGGAGCATCTGAAACGATGTTTCGCTAACGGCGTTTCAATAAGCGCCCGTAGCTCAACCGGATAGAGCAACGGCCTTCTAAGCCGTAGGTTGCAGGTTCGAGTCCTGCCGGGCGTGCCATTAGATCGTTGTCTCTGGCTTTTGAGGATTGATAAGCTCTTTCAGGGTTTTGATGTTTTGATATTGTGGTGGGCGTAGCTCAGTTGGTAGAGCCCCGGATTGTGATTCCGGTGGTCGTGGGTTCGAGCCCCATCGTCCACCCCATTCAAAATATGCGGAAGTGGTGAAATTGGTAGACACGCCAGATTTAGGTTCTGGTGCCGTAAGGTGTGAGAGTTCGAGTCTCTCCTTCCGCACCATGTCTTTTGACTCTGTCTTCAGGTCTTTGTGGTGGGCGTAGCTCAGTTGGTAGAGCCCCGGATTGTGATTCCGGTGGTCGTGGGTTCGAGCCCCATCGTCCGCCCCATTTAAAGGCTTTGGCTTATTCGTTTTTAAGTATATTGATTCTTTGGGTCTTTATGCTGTGCAGTTTATATGGTGGGCGTAGCTCAGTTGGTAGAGCCCCGGATTGTGATTCCGGCGGTCGTGGGTTCGAGCCCCATCGTCCACCCCATTTCTGCATCTCGTTTCTGTGGTGGGCATAGCTCAGTTGGTAGAGCTCCGGATTGTGATTCCGGCGGTCGTGGGTTCGAGCCCCATTGTCCACCCCACTCCCTTCTTACAGTTAATTAATCAGAACCGCCTGCTTAGTGTTATGGTAGGTATGGCTCAGTTGGTGGGTTCCGGATGTGATTCCGGCGATCACGTGCTCAAGCATCATTATCCACCCCGCTTTAGTCTAAGCTCCTTGGCTTAGAGCTACATATTACTTTGCTACCAGATTAAGACTTACGGGTGTTTTATGAATGCCGTATGTATGGCTTTTTTGGTTAGCTTTTGATCATGTGTTGCTAATTATATATCAAGCTTGCTGTCATGCACTTGTTCGCCTTGACTAATGGGGTGCAATCACCCAGAATTTCGCGCTTTGGATTTGCCTGTAAAGGTTGCTTGAGCACCTTCAGGGCGATGGTTGCCAGGCGGGCGTAATGCTTCCTGCCGATCTTACAATCATTATGTACAAGTATTTGTGAGGAATTCCATGCAAGTTTCCGTTGAAACGACTTCCGGCCTTGAACGTCAACTGACGGTAACTGTACCGGCCGAGCGTATTGACCAGGATGTAAATGCCCGTGTTCAGCAGACTGCGCGTACTGCACGTATCGACGGTTTCCGTCCAGGTAAAGTGCCTGTAAAAGTTATCAAAAAGCGTTACGGTGCAGGTATTCGTGCCGAGGTGCTGGAGCAGGTTGTACAGCAGTCTTTCTACGAAGCTGTTCAGCAGGAAGAACTGATGCCAGCAGGAGCGCCTGGTATTGAGTTGAAAAACGATCAGGAAGGTGAAGACTTCCAGTTTGTTGCAACATTTGAAGTGTATCCGACTGTTGAGCTGGCTGATTACTCCGCAGTTGAGATCACTAAACAGAATGCAGAAGTTGCAGACGCCGACCTGGACAAAATGATTGATACTCTGCGCAAGCAGCAGGCTTCTTACGCTGCTGTTGAGCGTGCTGCCGCTGAAGGTGATCGTGTTAAGATCGACTTTGAAGGCTTTATTGATGGCGAAGCCTTCGATGGCGGTAAAGGCGAAGGCATGGAGCTGATCCTGGGTTCTGGTCAGATGATTCCAGGCTTCGAGTCTGGCCTGGAGGGTGCTGAGTCTGGTGTCGATGTTGAGTTGAACGTTGCTTTCCCTGAAGACTACCATGCTGAAAACCTGAAGGGTAAAGATGCGCTGTTCAAGGTTAAGGTACATAGTGTTGAAGAACAGCAACTGCCAGAATTGAATGAAGAATTCTTCGAGAAGTTCGGTATTTCTGAAAATACTGAAGAAGCATTCAAAGTTGAAGTTCGCAAAAACATGGAACGTGAACTGACTCAGTCTCTGAAGATGAAACTGAAAGATCAGGTCTTCAGCAATCTGGTTGAAGTGAACGGCCTGGATGTTCCTGCTGCTCTGGTTGACGGTGAAATCGATACTCTGCGTCGTCAGGCGATTTCTCAGTTCGCAGGTCCTAACGCGCCAGAAATGGATCTGAACATTCTGCCAAAAGAGATGTTCGCAGATCAGGCGAAGAAACGTGTTGCGATTGGCCTGCTGGTGCAGGAAGTAATCAGTGCAAACGATATCACCGTTGAAGATGCACGTGTTGATGCGATGATCGAAGATCTGGCTTCTACCTACCAGGAGCCACAGGAAGTTATCGATTACTACAAAAACAATGAAGAGATGCTTAATCAGGTGAAGAACCTGGTGCTGGAAGATCAGGTAGTTGATCACCTGCTGGCGTCTGCTAAAGTCTCTGAAGAGACAGTCAGCTATGAAGACGCGCTGAAACCGGCTGAGCAGCCTGCAGAAGAAAGCGAAGACGCTTGATTTGCGGAACTTTTCCGGGCATTGATGCGTACTAAGTAGAGAACGGCAGTCAGTTTCGCTGGCTGTCGTTTTTTCGCTTTACTGAATAAGGAGAAGGGATGATGACAGGTTCTGACATTCAGAGCGCGCTGGTACCCATGGTTGTCGAACAGACTGCACGTGGTGAGCGTTCATACGATATCTATTCTCGCCTGCTGAAAGAACGGGTAATCTTCCTGGTTGGACCAGTCGAAGACCATATGGCTAACCTTGTAGTGGCTCAGATGCTGTTCCTGGAAGCTGAAAACCCGGATAAAGACATTCATCTATATATTAACTCACCTGGTGGTTCTGTAACTGCTGGTATGTCGATTTACGATACCATGCAGTTTATCAAACCTGATGTCAGCACGATGTGTATTGGTCAGGCTGCATCCATGGGAGCATTTTTGCTGGCAGGTGGTGAAAAAGGTAAGCGTTTTGCCTTGCCTAATTCGCGGGTCATGATTCACCAGCCTCTGGGAGGTTATCAGGGGCAGGCTACTGATATAGAAATCCACACCCGTGAGATTCTGGGTATTCGCGAGAAGCTCAATGGATTGTTGGCAGAGCATACTGGGCAAGACTTTGAAACTATCGCCCGTGATACGGATCGTGATAACTTCATGGGTGCTCAGGCTGCAGCAGATTATGGCCTGATTGACGCAGTGCTGGATCGGCGCGGCGCATAAATAGCCCGGCCTCTGCGGAGGCCTCAGGTCTGGAACTAGAAACAGGTTTTTCACGCACGAGGTAGTCGAATGTCCGACGATAAAAACAGTAAAGCTGGTGATGACGGCAAGCTGCTGTACTGTTCGTTCTGTGGTAAGAGTCAGGACGAAGTACGTAAGCTGATCGCTGGGCCATCTGTCTTTATCTGTGATGAATGTGTAGACCTCTGCAACGATATCATCCGCGAAGAAATTCAGGACGCCGAGCCTGAGGAAAATACTGATCGTTTGCCGATACCGGCAGAGATTAAAACCACGCTGGATGACTACGTTATCGGCCAGGAGGCTGCGAAAAAGGTACTGGCGGTGGCGGTTTACAACCACTACAAACGCCTGCGTGTTCAAGGGAAGAACAATGGCGTTGAGCTGGGCAAGAGTAACATTTTGCTGATTGGCCCGACTGGTAGTGGTAAGACGTTGCTGGCTCAGACGCTGGCGCGCTCGCTGAACGTGCCTTTCACTATTGCTGATGCAACCACGCTAACCGAAGCGGGTTATGTGGGTGAAGATGTTGAAAACATTATTCAGAAGCTGTTGCAGAAGTGTGACTATGATGTAGAGCGTGCTGAACGTGGCATTGTCTACATTGATGAAATTGACAAGATTTCCCGTAAATCCGATAACCCGTCCATTACCCGTGATGTTTCAGGTGAAGGTGTGCAGCAGGCATTACTGAAACTGATTGAGGGGACAGTGGCATCGGTTCCACCTCAGGGTGGACGTAAGCACCCACAGCAGGAATTTCTGCAGGTTGATACTTCGAATATTCTGTTTATCTGTGGTGGTGCATTTGCTGGTTTGGAGCAGATTATCCGTGACCGTTCAGAGAAAAGCTCGATTGGTTTCAGTGCTGTTGTAAAAGGTAAAGACGATAGTAAGTCAATTACTGATACGCTGCAGGATATTGAAGCGGAAGATCTGGTGAAATTCGGCCTGATTCCTGAATTTGTTGGCCGTTTGCCAATGGTGGCAACTCTGGCAGAGCTGGATGAAGAAGCGCTGATTCAGATTTTGACTGAGCCTAAGAACTCTCTGACCAAGCAGTACGCTGCACTATTTGACATGGAAGGCGCCGAAGTCGATTTCCGCCAGGACGCGCTGGTTGCTGTTGCTCAGCATGCGCTGGAACGTCGTACCGGGGCGCGAGGTCTACGGTCTATTCTTGAATCTGCACTACTGGACGTGATGTATGAGTTACCATCAATGGATAATGTCAGTAAAGTTGTGATTGATGAAAGCGTGATCAATGGTGACAATGATCCGATGCTGATCTACGAAAACACAGAGCAGCAACGTGCTGCTCCAGACGAGTAAAATTCGTTGATAGTCGTAAGGCCATGTCGTAGATAGTAATGCTGATATTGTAATCAGATAAATAAAACCGGAGCAATCAGCTCCGGTTTTTTGTCTCTGGCCCGATTTTTGTTTGTAGATCTGCTTTTGTCTATAACTAAGTGGGCCAAAGTGTTTGCTGCTCTTTATCTCAAAACAGACCTTCAACCTCACCCTGATCGTTAATGCGGATGCGGTTAGCTGCTGGTTCCCTTGGCAGGCCAGGCATGGTCATGATATTGCCGCAGACAATGACGACAAAGCCTGCACCAGCACTAAGGCGTACTTCACGGATTGGCATGACATGGCCGCTTGGTGAGCCTTTCAGGGCTGGGTCGGTTGAAAAGCTGTATTGAGTTTTAGCAATGCAGACGGGTAATTCGCCATAACCATCTTCCTGTAGCTGGGCCAGCTGATCCCGTACTTTTTTATCAGCGATAATATCTGCTGCGCCGTAGAGCTCTGTGGCAACTGTCTTGATTTTTCCCCATAAGCTGGTCTGGTTATCATAGAGCGGGCGGAAATCAGAGCTGGTGCTGTCGATCATTGCGACCACTTCCTGAGCCAGTAACTCCGCGCCAGCTCCGCCTTCTGCCCAGTGATTGCTGATAATAACCTGAACACTCAGATCACCAACAGCATCACGAATTGCTGCCATTTCCGCTTCTGTATCGGCACTGAAGCGGTTTATGGCGACAATAACGGGTACGCCAAACTTCTGTACGTTCTCAATATGGCGGCGTAAGTTACTGCAACCGCTGGTTACCGCTGCAACGTTTTCTTCACCAAGTTCTTTGAGGCCAACTCCACCATGCATTTTCAGTGCGCGAACTGTCGCTACAATAACCGTCGCGTCTGGTTTTAGTTCTGCACTGCGGCATTTGATGTCGAAAAATTTTTCAGCACCCAGATCTGCCCCGAATCCGGCTTCTGTTACGACATAGTCCGATAGTTTCAATGCAGCACGGGTAGCGATTACTGAATTACAGCCATGGGCAATATTTGCGAATGGCCCTCCATGGATAAAGGCAGGGTTGTGCTCCAGAGTTTGTACCAGATTCGGAGCCAGAGCGTCCTTGAGCAGTACCGCCATGGGGCCGTCAGCCATAATCGCATCAGCCGTGATGGGTTTACGGTTACGGGTATAGCCGATAACGATTCGCGCTAGTCTCTGTTGCAGGTCTGCAAGATTTCTGGCTAGACAGAATATAGCCATCACTTCAGACGCAACGGTAATGTCAAAACCATCCTGGCGTGGGAAGCCATTACCTGGCCCGCCTAATGAACAAGTGATTTCGCGTAAAGCGCGGTCGTTCATATCTACAACGCGCTTCCAGCTCAGTCGACGCACATCCAGCCCCAGGCTGTTTTCCCAATGAATGTGGTTGTCCAGCAAGGCAGAAAGCAGGTTGTGAGCCGCGCCAATTGCATGGAAATCGCCTGTAAAATGCAGGTTGATGTCTTCCATTGGAATAACCTGTGCGTAGCCGCCGCCAGCAGCCCCGCCTTTCATCCCGAAACAGGGGCCGAGGCTGGGTTCGCGCAGACAGGCTGTGGCTCGCTTGCCAATGCGGTTCAGGCCGTCAGTCAGGCCTACTGTTGTTGTCGTTTTGCCTTCACCTGCAGGTGTTGGAGTGATCGCAGAGACCAGGATTAGCTTACCGTCTGGGCGATCTTCCAGTGAGGCCAGATATTCGGGGTTGATCTTGGCTTTGTGTTTGCCATAGGGGTTGATTGCTGCATCAGGAATACCCAGCTGGTCAGCAATCTGGCCAATGGGTTTGATCGGAGCCTGGCGGGCAATTTCAATATCACTCATCGTCATACGTCTGCTTACCTCAGAATGGTAATTAACAATGGGTGCGATTCGGCGTCTATGGCTGGCAACCTTACAGGTTCGACTAAAGACGGACAAGCCTGCTCGGCTTCTGTATTGATACTGATCAGAAGTCAGTGGATTGAGTTGTTGCCAAGATCAGCACCTGATGCCGGTGCTGATCTTGGGCAAGTATGCTAGCAGCAAAAGAATGCCAGAAGCACAAGTATGTCAGAAGCAGGCCAGACGCATTAGCGTGGCTGGTTACCTGGACGGCCCGCCATAATTGAGATCAGTGCGCATATACCCAATAACACGCAGTAATGAATACTGCCGACCAATGATAGTGGTGAAATACCTGCGATTGAGGATGCCAGCAGGATTTGTGCGCCGTAGGGCAGTAGCCCCTGTACAGCGCAGGAGAAAATATCCATCAGGCTGGCACTGCGACGCGGGTCAACGCTGTGGCGGTTGGCAATATCTCTGGCTAGTGCGCCGCTGATTACAATGGCGACGGTATTATTGGCGGTTGCTGCATTGGTCAGGGCAACTGCCGTGCTGATACTGAGTTCACCTGTGCGTACAGATGATAGCTGGTTTTTTCGGCGGTGTGTGATGCGGTTGATCATCTCTGTTAGAAAGTCCAGCCCGCCCTGCTGTTTCATCATGGCACCCAGCCCTCCAATCAGCATCGACAGAATCAGAATTTCCTGCATGTTGCTATAGCCGGCGTAAATATCTTTCGCCAGTTGAGCAATATTGTAATCGGTGCTTTGGGTCAGGCCGACAACAGCTGCTATAGCAATGCCGCTCACCAGGACCAGCATCACATTAAGCCCACTGATGGCCATTACCAGTACAGCGATATAGGGCAGTACTTTCAGCAATTCGATGGAAGTCTGTTCTGGTACTTGTCCACTGTCGCTTTCTATATAGAGAAAGATAAGTGTCAGCAGTGCTGCGGGGGCTGCGATGATCAGGTTCATGCGGAATTTATCACGCATCTCGCACCCCTGGGTGCGGGTTGCAGCAATGGTGGTGTCAGAGATGATCGACAGGTTATCGCCAAACATCGCGCCACCAACGACTGTGCCAATGGTCAACAGGAGAGGAAGCTCGGTGGCTTCGGTCAATCCAACTGCAACTGGAGCAATCGCGGCAATTGTTCCCATGGATGTACCCATAGCTGTGGCAATCAGTGCAGTGATAACAAACAGGCCCGGAAGTAACAAGGAGGACGGAATCAGTTGCAAACCGAGCGCAACGGTGGCGTCTACACCGCCAATCGCTTTACTGACGCTGGCAAAGGCGCCCGCTAGCAAATAAATCAGTACCATCGTGATAATGGTTTGATCCCCAACACCGCGGGTAAAAGTTTCAATCCGTTCGTTCAATGAACCTCTGGCCAGAAGCATAGCCAGCACAATCGCAGGCAGAATAGCGACTGGAGCAGATATTTGATAGAAGGCGAAGTCAGTGTTCTGACTCTGATAATAAAGTCCGCTGCCAATGAACATGGTCAGGAATAACAGCAGGGGTAACAGTGCCAGTGGGCGTGTATTCATGATGATGATTTTCCAGTAATGGGTAATTACAGAAGGGCAGACAGAAGCGGGTAGCTTGACCACTATGTTATGGCTGTTGCCCGGATGATTCAGGGGCGTGGTGTTGTTTTGATTGTTGTTACGACGGGGGTGATTTTATTCTTTGGTCGAATATCTCTCAATAGAATTAACTTCTTATTTTCTATGGCAAAATTGAATAAAAATCATGAGGCTTGCTTTCGATCCGACCACGTTAACTGGATATGCGCCTTGCCATCGCTGCGGGAATACTCTCTGAGTTGCAGTATTCCCTGAATGTTCAGTGAGAGTAGATTTTCCCTGCCTGCATGTTGCGTATTTGCGTCGCTTGCTCTGTACAAAAACTTGCCTGATATGACTGTCAGTCATATCATGACCACTGGTCACATTATATCAGCTCGCTTATCTTCAGTAATCAGAACAAACAGGCAGTCACCGGAATCAGTAGCATAGCCGGTGGTCACCACATATAGACAGGAGCACGAATGTCTGAGCGAAAACAGCGAGAATTCGAGCGGCGGGAGATGGATATTCTGCAAGCAGCGTTGATGTTGCTGACGCATGAGCACTGGGAAAAGATAACTGTCGCACAGATTGCCTGTCAGGCCGACATAGGTAAAGGGACGGTGTATAAGCATTTTCCCAGCAAAGAAGCAATTTATGCCCGATTGGTGCTGGACGATAGCGAGCAGCTGCTACAGCAGCTACAGCAGCGGGCACAACAATTTGATGATCCGATTGAACTTTTTCGAGACCTGTTGTGGTTTTCATTTCGCTGGTGTGGAAAAAAGCAGGTGCCAGCCAGTTTACAGATTGCTATTCGTCAACGCTCTTTTCGTGAACGCCTGCCCGAAATACAGCAACAACAGATTCAGCAAATAGAGCATCAGTTTTTTGCACTGATCGCAAGCCATGCCGAGCAGGGTATGAAACAGGGAATATTCGTCAAGCACCCCGTTGAGCAATTGTTTACCGGCCTGCATGCCACTTTTGATGGTGCCATGATGATGATCCGTAATCAGGACTACCTTCACAGTCCATCCGCTGCTGGTATCTCGATGAATGAGGAAGTATTTATTGCGCAGATGGTGGAGTTCATGCTCAGTGCAATGACGGGTGTTTCGTCAGATGTAAGACCGACACCGCACAGAGATACAGCGCCTGGCTGATTCCCGTATCAGCTTCACATTAGCTTGTCCGTTGCTCAGGCAGGCTTGACCGTCTGAAATTGTATGCAGCCTTCATGGATAGCATCGTTTTCAGATCTCCAGATTCTTACAGTTATTCAGAGAAAGGAACCCAGATGAACCGTTCAGTGTTGTCAGCGGTTGTAATCGTAGCAGGACTTGGTGCATGGATGTTTTCAGGCCTTGCCCGTACCGACAACAGTCCGCTACCTGTTGAAAAAGAGCCTCAAGCAAAGCCTCTGATGAAAGTGCAGGTGTTTGATTCCCGAGCAACGCTGGTATCACGCACAATTAGCGTACAGGGGCAAGTTGAGGCACTGCGCAGGGTGCAAATCAAGGCTGAAGTTGATGGACGGGTAGAAATGGTACCAGTGCCTGAGGGTGCTCGAGTTGATAAAAATGCTGTGCTCATCCGGTTGGCTGAAGACTATCGTCCGGCTCAGTTGCAGGAAGCCAAAGCTCGGTTAAAGCAACGTCAGAGCGACCTGCTGGCCAGTCAGAAGCTGCGTAAGCGCGGTTTGCAGGCTGAAAATCAGATTGTGGCTGATATGGCTGAAGTCGAGGCGGCCCGTGCGCAGCTCGCGCAGATCCGTTATCAGTTACAGCACACCCGCATTCGCGCACCTTTCTCGGGGGTATTGAACCACCGCAATGTTGAAGTAGGTGATTTTGTTGAGAGGGGCATGCAGGTTGTTGAACTGGTCGATGATGAACAGCTGGTTGTTACCGGTCAGGTACCGCAGACTTACGCTACTGTGCTGATTCCTGGACAACCTGTCGAGGTGCAGCTGGTGACAGGTGAGCGTCTGGAAGGCTCATTGAAGTTTGTTTCGGCAACGGCGGATGATGAGACCCGCAGTTACCGGGCTGAGGTTCGTCTTGATAACCCTGAACACCGTCGCTTGATTGGTCTGAGTGCCAGTCTTATTTTGCCGGTAGCACAGTTGCAAGGGCATCGGGTGCCGGGCTCAGTACTGGGGTTGAGTACGGAAGGGGAGTTACAGGTTAAGATAGTAGACAAGAACAGTCAGGTGCAGATTGAAACTGTAGAACTGATTCGTACGGATAAAGACGGTTTCTGGGTTTCAGGGTTGCCTGCTAACGTGACATTGATCAGTACTGGCCAGCACTTCGTGGGTGCTGGTGAACGGGTCGAGGCTGTGCGTCCAGCTCAACAGCAAGAGGGAGCGGTCGCTAATGCGAGCATTGATTGAAGCTGCTATTGATCGTAGCCGTACCACGCTGCTGGTGTTGGCGTTTCTGCTGTTATCAGGCTCGTTAGCATTTATCAGTATTCCGAAAGAAGCTGACCCTGATGTTGCCATTCCGATTATCTATGTTTCCATTCCATATGAGGGGATTTCGCCAGAAGATGCGGTTCGTCTGCTGGTGCGTCCGATGGAAAAAGAGCTGAAAACCATTGAAGGCATTAAAGAGATGCGTGCCGTCGGTGGTGAAGGTCATGCTTCGGTCACGCTGGAGTTTGATGCTGGTTTTGATGCTGACAAAGCGATGGAAGATGTGCGTGCCAAAGTAGACATTGCCAAAGCTAAATTACCAGCAGAAACGGATGAGCCCTCAATCCATGAGGTTAATGTTGCGTTATTTCCGGTATTGAACATAGCGTTGTCCGGTAATTTGTCAGAGCGTGTATTACTCAAGGTTGCACGTGATCTTAAAGATGAACTGGAAGGTATTAACGGTGTACTTGAAGTTGAGATTGGTGGTGACCGTGAAGAATTGATGGAAGTGCTGGTTGAGCCACAACAGCTGGAAAGTTACCAACTGGACTTTGCTCAGGTACTGAATGCAGTGTCCAGTAATAACCAGCTGGTAGCAGCGGGTGCGGTAGATACGGGCAGTGGTCGACAGGTTCTGAAAGTGCCCGGGGTTGTTGAGGATGTGGAAGACATGCTCAATATGCCGATTAAGAGTGCAGGTACGACCGTAGTTACTTTAGGTGATGTAGCCACTGTACGTAAAACATTCCGTGACCCGGACAGTTTTGCCCGCGTCGGTGGTCGCAATGCCATGGTGCTATCGGTCAAGAAAAAAGTGGGGGCTAATATCATTGCCACCATTGAAGCTGTCCAGGCGTTAGTTGCAGAGCGGCAAAAACTCTGGCCTGCCGGGTTGGAGTATGACTACATTACTGATCAGTCGATTCAGATCCGCGATATGCTCGGTGATTTGTTGAACAATGTAGTGATCGGCGTTGTGCTAGTGATGGTGATTGTACTGGGTGCGATGGGTTTTCGCTCGTCGTTACTGGTAGGTCTGGCGATTCCGGGTTCTTTCCTGAGCGGCATTCTGATTATCAGCATGCTGGGGTATACCCTTAATATTGTGGTGTTGTTCAGTCTTATTCTGGTAGTGGGGATGCTGGTAGATGGCGCTATTGTCGTGACCGAGCTGGCCGAGCGTCGTCTGCAGCAGGGGCTGGGGGCTCGTGAAGCCTTTGGTTATGCTGCGTCCCGTATGGCGTGGCCAGTCATTGCGGCAACTGCAACAACCCTGGTGGTATTTATGCCGTTGATGTTCTGGCCTGGCGTTATGGGTCAGTTTATGAAATATCTGCCAGCTACCGTTCTGATCTGCCTGACAGCATCGTTGTTTATGGCGTTGATCTTTATGCCAGTACTGGGTTCTGTGCTAGCGCGTCGTAATCGGTTGTCTGTCAATGCAGAAGATACAGATGAATATGCACTGCCAGAGACTGTTTTCAACCGTACTTACCGTGCCATTTTGCTACCTCTGCTACGTCACCCAGCCAAAGTGTTATTACTGGCACTGCTGGCGATTGGTGGTACTTATGGTGCTTATGGCAAATTTGGTAAAGGTGTAGAATTCTTCCCGGATGTGGAGCCGGATATGGTGCTGGCTCGTGTTCAGGCACGGGGAGACCTGTCTATTTATGAAATCGACAGCCTGTTACACCAGGTGGAACAACGTGTAATGGATGTCAAAGGCTTTAAATCCATGTACGCGCAGAGCTTTACCGATGGTGGTTCAGAGCGTGCAGAGGATGTTGTTGCTGAGATCCAGTTCCAGCTGGAAGACTGGCAACTAAGACCGAAAGCTGCAGAGATTATGGCTGAAATGGCGCGTCGTACTTCAGACCTGCCCGGTGTGCTGATTGAGTACCGTAAAGCGGAAGGCGGCCCGACCCAGGGAAAAGCGCTGAAATTGCAGGTCAGCGGTTACACCAGCGAGCAGATATTCCCTGTGGTGGCACAGATTCGTGCCATCATGGATGAAATGGGAGGGTTTGTTGGCACAGAAGATAATCGACCATTACCTGGTATTGAGTGGCGCATTAATGTTGATCGTGCTGAAGCTGGCCGCTTTGGTACAGATATAGCCACGGTGGGCAATGCGGTGCAGCTGATTACCAGTGGTATCAAAGTAGCTGATTACCGCCCGGATAGCTCTGATGAAGAGGTTGATATTCGCGTACGCTTTCCGATTGAGCAGCGTAATCTGGATCAGTTGATGCAGCTAAAAATACATACCGGCCAAGGCATGGTGCCACTGGCTAACTTTGTTGAGTTGGAGCCTGCACCGAAAACAGGTGTTATTAACCGGGTAGATAGTCGACGGGTGATTACCATTCAGGCTGATCCGGCTGAAGGGGTGCTGATTAATGATCTGGTTATAGGCCTGCAGGCACGCTTGCAAGATCTCGCATTGCCGCCAGAAGTGCGCCTGAATTTCAAAGGTGAAGATGAAGAGCAAGCTGAAACAGGAGCATTCCTGAGCTCGGCTTTTACCATTGCTATTTTTCTGATGGCACTGATTCTGATCACCCAGTTTAACAGCCTTTATCAGGCATCACTGGTATTGTCGGCTATTGTCTTCTCGGCTGCTGGAGTGTTGCTTGGGTTATTAATTACAGCTCAGCCATTCGGTATCGTTATGGTTGGTGTTGGTATCATCGCGCTGGCAGGCATTGTGGTTAACAATAATATTGTGTTGATTGACTGCTATAACGACCTGCGCAAACAAGGACGTGATCCTCTTGCCGCAGCGTTGGAAACCGGTAGTTTACGGTTACGCCCAGTGTTATTGACGGCCATTACTACGGTACTTGGCTTAATGCCAATGGTGCTTGCCATGAACATTGATCTGGTTGGACGTAGTATCGAGTTTGGCGCGCCTTCTACTCAGTGGTGGACACAGCTTTCCACCGCGATTGCAGGTGGTTTGAGCTTTGCTACGGTGCTAACGCTGTTTCTGACACCCTGTCTGCTGGTATTGGGTGAGCGCCGCTGGTTGCCCTCGATTCGCTGGCGACGCCAAAAACCTGCTGTGTCAGGTGACGTAGATGCTGAACAGAGTTCTATGACCTCAACGGTATAAACATTACCGTTAAGTCACAGCTTGTATCAACCTGTTAAAAACCCGCATGTTAAAAAGCCGCCTTATTTCAGGGCGGCTTTTTTGTCAGTGAAGGCGTATCAGAGGCTGATCGCCCAGCCTACCATGCCAAGTATCATAGTTGCGCTTGAAAGAGCGCGGCCATTACGCCATTGTTGCCAATGAATACGCTGCGGGCGAGCAATATAGTCTGGATCTGCGTGCTGGCTACGCCGACGTGCCTGGCGTATTGCGCTGGTGATTTCTTGTTCGAAGTGTAGCATCATCAGGTGGCAGATCACTGCCATACATAACCCCAGTACAACCAGCCAGGCTGAAGGTGGAAACAGGTTGTCATAGCGGCTCAGATCATACATGGTTCTACCTGTTTATCTGGATGCTATAAAAGCAGTAAGTCACATGTTGTTACACGTTTGAGTCTGGGCAGTAAAAAGGGTTCCAAAAGAAAGCCCGGCACTTGGGCCGGGCTTATTAGAAGTGTATTTATGGTTATTTCTCAACCACTGCGTCTTCTTCTACCTTGATAGGCTCTTCATGCGGGTCTTTTGCATGCTTTTTGCTGCGATGCTCCAGCAGGAAGTACAGGATGATACCGGTTGCCAGACCGTAGGCCGCACCATATACCGCCAGAACGACCCCCATCGTGCCTGCTACACCCATAGCTGTCGCGTTACGGATCTGCTCTACACCCACAGAGATACACAGGTAGCCTGTGATCAGCAGGGTCAGGGACAGCGCGATTGGCAGTACAGGCTTGAATAGCGTTACCAGTGGCAGCATGAAAATTGCCAGGAAAGCGACAATCCAGAATACACCAGCACCAGAGTAAATAGTGTCCATTGCAGAGCGGCCGTAGCGGTAACGTTCTGCAATAGTTGCCATTGCACCAGTGAACAGCGGGCCTGCCAGGCCTGGGTAAGGAGCCAGGAAAGAGTGCATCAGGTTACGCATGGCAGTAACCAGGTGTACACGGTCAACGTTATCTTCGATCTTTTCGTCCTGACGCAGGTGATCAACGCGATCAAGCAGGGTCTGACCTACGATGATGTCACCGAAAGCGATGATGTAGGCGATGATTGCTGTCGGGATTGCCAGCCACAGCATCTCCAGTGTTGGCCAGCCGACAGTAAATGGCAGGTAGTTCCACCAGTCAGCAAAGTTAGGGCTACTGATGCCGAACTGAATATCTGGCAATGGGTATTCACCGACACCCCAGCCAATAGCCATGGCAACCAGTGTACCTGGCACCATACCGTAGCTGGCGATAACCTTGGCCCAGCGATGCTCGTCTACCCAGTCACGGAATGACAGTGAGAACAGAATCCAGGCGGTAACGGCGAAGCCTAGAATCAGAGAAACTGGTGTTTCTGCCAGACGGCCACCCTCACTGATTTCACCGGTCAGTGCAGCAATACCTGCACCCAACAGAATGCCCCCTTTGATGGAATCCGGGAACATATTTACCAGTTTACTGCCTAGTCGTGTGATGCCCAGGATAAAGAAGATCAGGGTTACCATCAGTTGCAGGCCAACCAGTGCACGAATTGCTTCCGGCCCGGGTTCAAAGTCCTTCAGGAACAGAACAACAACCGGAATCGCTGGTGTAATCCAGCCTGGAACGTAAGGCACGCCCAGCAGGTTTGGCAGCATGAAGCCGATACCGCAGACAACAACATACGCCAGTGCAACGTCGTAAGGCAGGCCAAGGTATTTTTCCAGCAACGGAATCATACCCATGGCAACAACGAACATGATCAGGGCTTGTACCGTCTCCGGCCATTCCCAACGGTAGTGGATAAGAGGTAAACGAATTTTAAAAGGGCCAGCAGGCCAGTAAGGATGTTCCTCACCGTGCTTGCGTTTGATTAAAGCCATAGTGTGCTACCTGTACTCATATGCTTTGGTCGCCTGCATTAATAAAGATGTACTACCCGGCTGACGGCTGGCTGGTAAAAAATTACCAGTACAGTGCTAACCAGAGCTGTATTACATGGATATTTGTTCGTTGCAGAACGACCATACTTAAATTATTGAAAAGCAGGCAGAAATTATATTGTGCGGCGCACTAAGTCGATCTGTATTGGGACGACTTTAGTCCAGGGATTCGGCTAAAGGATAAGTGGTTGTACCTAAGTGTTTCTTCTTATGAGAAACAGAACTCGATTCAGAGAAGAAAAAACTGACGGAATATTGATCAGGATAAAGGATTCAGTATTCAGTATTCAGACCAGGTATGACAGGAAAAAAATTGGCAGCCGTAGCTGCCTTTGAAGGGGATCGTAATCTGTGATGGTTATGCTGTGCGTAGCCATCACACGTGAAAGAAAGTGAATTCAGGCTGCATGAATCTGCTGTTTCGCTGTGTGTTCCGGGTGGCACTGCAGAAAATGTTGCAGTACGCTGCGCAACACCCGTTCGTGACTGTAGTTTCTGGTACGGTGAGCGTGGCGAATATCATCCATGATTATTTTTTTTATTTTAAGTTCGTTGTCGTGAGTAATGAGATATTGCCCTAATGCCATAGCGATCATTGGGTCCAGGTGCTCATGTTCAGCGATTGCGTTGATTTCACCTTCAGTCAGGTCACTCATCGCCAGGCATTCTTCGTAAGTCAACATGTGTTCATCTCTCGTCTGGATAAGGTCTTATTCTGGGTAGTACAGCTTCTGGGTAGCGTTGTTGTTCTGGTCGCAGGGTGTCGGGCAACTCTGGCCATTATTCATCGGAGTTGTTGTCGCTGCTTTTCCAGCTTAGGAGAGAAAAGGCGTATTGCCAGCCTGACAGGCTGTAGATTTTTCATTGTAAAAAAACTGAACTGTTAATCTATTCATGTTGCAGTTGCACATAAATCAGTCAACAGATTCCGGGAAAAGAACATAGTGTGTAGTGATTAGCTATTTTTGCAGGGGCAATAATGAACATTGATGTAAACGAACTGTCACAGAATCAGGCTTATTTCACCCTGACCCAGACAATCCTGCCAAGGCCGGTTGCCTGGGTATTGAGTGAGCATGAAAATGGTCAGCTGAATCTGGCGCCTTTTTCCTACTTCACCCCGGTGTGTAGTAATCCACCGCTGGTCATGTTTTCTGTGGGCAGGAAACCAGATGGCACCTTAAAGGATACCTGTCGCAATATTCTGGAGCGTAAACACTTTGTGATTCATCTGGCGCAACGGGAGTTGGCAGAAGAAGTGACCCGTTCTGCGCGCTCGTTAGCGGCTGGAGAATCAGAACTGGAGCTTTGTGGTCTGGGTACTGTGCCGTTTGAAGGCTGGTCGTTGCCACGGCTGGTTGATAGCCGGGTTGCGTTTGGCTGTGAATTATTCAAAGTGGAAGAAATTGGCGATGGGCCACAATACCTGGTATTCGGGCGTATTCGTCGTATCTGGCTGGATGATGACGTTGCCAGTATTGATAAAAAAGGACGCCTGCATGTTGATGCCAGTGGTATTGACCCGCTGGGGAGACTTGGTCGCAGTGAATACACAGCGCTAGGTGAAATTCTGGATATACCGCGTGATGTCTAGCAGGCTCATTTGACAGCCTGTGAGATAGATAACAGGAGGAATTAATGGAACAGCACCCGTGCAAACCCGATCAGAGCAGTTGGTTGATGCCCTATCTCTGGGTGGCAGATATAGATGCAGCACTAAAAGGCTATCAGCAGGCGTTTGATTTTGAAACGGGTCAGCGTCTGACTGACAGTCGGGGGAGGGCTACCCACGCTGAGCTGATTTATCAGGGGAAGGTGGTGGCTATGCTGGGCTCTGAAGGTCTGGCGGGGTCAGGATTACAGTCGCCAGCGATTTCGGGCAAAACTTCACCTGTTGGTTTTTATGCGTATTGTGAAGACCTGGATAGCCTGGTTTTGCAGGCGCAGGCTGCGGGTATGACACTGGCTGTACCGATCAGAGAGGCTTTCTGGGGGGAGCGTGTTGCAACCTTCAGTGATCGTGACGGCTACGGCTGGACGTTTGCCAGCCGTAACTACGCCACAACTACTGAATCGTAACGACCCGGTCATAACTTTTGAGCTGTGGTCTATGTAGCCTGACGGCTGACAATGGTCTGATTGCGTCCTTCCCGTTTGGCGGTATAAAGGGCGCTGTCAGCTTCTTTGATGGTTTCCATATAGTCCGGGTGGCCATTAAAGCAGGCAACGCCGAATGAAGAGGTCAGGCGTAAGCTTTGGCCATCTTCGAGTGCAACCAGCATATTGCTCAAAGCGCGCCGAATCTCTTCGGCTACCTGGTAGGCTTGTTCAGATGTGCTTTCTGGCAATAGAATCAGGAATTCTTCGCCGCCATATCTGAAGCAGTAATCACTGACACGTACCGTCTTGCGTACCAGTGTGCCTACCTGTCCCAGCACAATATCTCCGGCATGATGGCCGTACTGATCGTTGATCTGCTTGAAGTGGTCTATATCCATCATGATGATGGCGTAAGCGTTCTGGCCCAGCATTACCTGCCGGGTTTCTTTCTGGATGATGGCAGGCAGATATTTACGATCAATCAATTGTGTCAGCGGGTCTGTTCGTTCTGTCATTTGAGTGACGGTACGGGCAATTTCCGACAGCTGGAAAGCAAGTGCATTAACATTCTGATTGAGTATCAGGCAAAGTGTTTTAGGGTCTTCTACGTTATTTTCCAGTTTACCCGCTGTTTCTGTAAGTAGCTGTTTTACCTGCTCACTGGTACTGCTCTGACTGCAAACAAGGTCAAGTTTGTGAGTGATCCATAAAGCAAAATCAGAATGTGTCAGCGAACTTGCCCGTATCGGGCTGCCGGACATCAGGTCGAGCGTTGTGGCGCTGAGCCAGTTAAACAGGCTAGTGCGTACCCGTTCCACTTCCAGTACCAGTTCATGGCTGGTCATATTAGTGCGGAAGGATTGCGCATTGCGTTCTGTTTCAATCATTCCCTTCAGAAACGCCTCGTTAATCAGACTGAGGCTGGATTCCAGAATGCTGTTAATCAACATCACGGCTTCGTAAACAGCCTCCCGCTTGTCCAGTCTTATAAGCAGAGCTTTGAAACAACCGTTTTTTACCATCATCATGGCGCTATCCACCAGAGACATCGGTATATTGATGCGCGCATGCACTTCGCCAACATGGCGCTGTAAAGCGACAACTGTAGCAACGTCGTCTTCGGTATGAGGGGAAAGCGTCAGCGTAAGCCAGCGTAACAGCTCGGATTTCAGTCGCTCCTCTACGAGCTGATTGTCCAGAAACTGGCGGGCTGTTTCGTCCTGCAGGAGTTCTACATAGAAACTGTCAACAATACCCGGATAAGCGGCTCTCAGAGCATCCTGAAGTTGCGCAAGGTGCTGATTGCTTGAGGGGGTGTAGAGATTGGAAAGGTGGAATTTTTGCAGCATTCGAGTCCCTGTTGTTTGCTGAGGGTTGCTGTCGCTCATTGTTATTTTCAGCCATTCTAACGTAACTCTATATATTTACCTATTGAAACTGGATATATATAACCTTTTAAAGGGTGTGGTCATATAGGGCCTGGATGTTGCTTGAGCATCAGTATCTATGGCTGGCAAGCACATACCCCGGCTATGGATATGCGTTGTTTCTATATAACAACGTGTGATAACAGGCGCGCTTTTGCCACCGGCTGGCAGAGTCCTGCCGTGAAGGCGGCCTGTTTTACTGTCCAACCCGCATTTATACCTGCCATACCCACTGAGCAGGTTGTCCAGAGGGGCAGGATAAACAGGAGGTTAATCCGATGATCATAAAACAGAGCCAGGTGACTCTGCACTCAGAGCATCAGCGTACCGAGTCACGCACGGTACTGCTGCAATCCTCACAGTTGATAAATTCAGGAGAAATAAGTGCTGAACGGGCTGAAGCCTTCCAGGCCTGGCTTGAGCAGCTGCAACAGCCTGATACCGGTAGCGCGTTATTGATGCGTCAGGGCGAACAGCAACAGGAGCTATCGCTGATAGAGCAACTGAATCGAGGTTGGCTGGAAATGGGGCCTGGTGGCCAGCTACGACAGCGTACAGATACAACACAATCAACAGGAGATGATTTGCTGGCTGAAGCTCGCGAAGCCAGACGTAAGTTACTTGGCAGTTTGATGGATGCACTATTCAGCCGGGTGGGGCGTAAAAGCAGCCTGACGGCCCAGACAGGCGTGTCTTCTGGTGCTATGCCTTCTGGTGCTATGCCTTCTGGTACTCTGGTGGCTGACAGGCAGGGTGTACTGGCATCTCCAGCACCCAGCCAGCAGACTGAAGAGTTGACCGCTATCCCTCTGCGGCCGTTGAAACTGACTGTAAATGTTACAGCCCAGGAAGTCGTAGAAGAGTATGAGTGTAGTCGCTTCAATGCATGCGGTGTCATCAGAACGGCTGACGGCCGTGAGATTGATATGAATCTGCAAGTGTCGATGGAGCGTAGTTATAAAGAGACCCGCAGTTTCAGTGAAACCCGCGAAATTACTTTTATTGATCCGCTCGTTTTACACTTTGGGGGCCATTCAACAGAGCTGAGTGAAGAGGCATACAGCTTTGATCTGGATATGGATGGCCAGCAGGATCAACTGCGTTTTATTGAAGCCAGTAGTGCCTTCCTCGCATTGGATCGCAATAACGATGGTGTGATTAATGATGGTTCAGAGCTATTCGGTGCGAAAAGCGGTAATGGTTTTGCTGATCTTGCCCAGCATGACGATGATGGCAATGGCTACATTGATGAAGCGGATGCAATTTTCAATGAGTTAAAGCTCTGGAGTAAAGCAACTGACGGTAGCGATATTCTTGAATCATTGTCAGAGCGTGGCGTGGGGGCGATCTACCTTGGTGCCAGTGAGACCCCATTCGAGATAAAAGATGCGCAGAATAATACCCAGGCACGTGTACGTGCCAGTGGTTTTTTTCTGAAAGAATCGGGTGAAGTCGGTACGGTTCAGCAGCTGGATATGGCAACAGAAACTGCCTGAGGGCAGTGCTGGTACAGATGGCCTGCCAGGTAATGGCGGGCCACTTTTCAGGAGCGATGATAAACGCTGATATTGGCACAGGTGAGTGCGAGAAGTTTGCTCTCCAGGGCTTGTGGCCTGCTGGTTTGCGATAGTATCTGGGTGTGAGCAATCCGTCTTCGGACTTTATTCGTCTATCCAGATTGTACGTAACGGTTCGCCGAAATCATCATAGATAACTTTGCGACGTTGACGAGGCTGAGCTGTTCGTCTTGTGGGGGCGCTGCTGCGTTTACCTGCCCGGCGACGTGTTTCTATCGCGGCGACAGCTTCAGGTACCGGTGTGCGTGTACGTGGCCCCTGGTGCTCAATAATGATATTGCGATTATTATAATTGCCATCCACCAGGGCTGTTTCACCCATGCGGTATTCCTTGATGGCACCTCCTCCGGCGAGAAACTCCTCTACCTGGCGCGCCAGTACGGCGCGCTGTTCTGCTTTTGTTTGTGGCCTGTTCATCGGTTGTATGTCCGTGGTTTGCCAATCATGCCTGCCATGTGCAAGGTAAAAATACCTGCGCATGACACATAAAAGATGCCCACCGTAAATGGCTGTAAAATGACCAGACGGCAGGCACTGATGTCAAGTGTAGACGCTTCTGTTCTCAGTGCAGAGCATAGTTTTGTGACAATCGTTTTATAAGAACTGTTTTATAAGAACTGTATTTGTGAAAACAGCGTTACGCTGATGCAATGGTAGAACGAATAACGGGATGCTGGCGGTCCTGCAGATAACGTGGTTGCGTTGTGATACCCATGACATCCCGGCGGATCAGGTCCAGCGCGGCTCCGGCAACCATGGTTTGGAACATGCGGCGGCGGTACGGAAACAACAGGCAGGCTGTACGGATATTGTTTGTGCTGCCCCAGGCGATCCAGACTGTACCTGTGGGTTTTTCTTCGCTGCCACCATCGGGCCCGGCAATACCTGAAACAGCCACTGCGTAATCAGCGTTGCTTGCTGAAAGTGCGCCAAGCGCCATCTGGCGCACCACAGGCTCACTAACAGCACCGTGCTGCTCAAGATCTGCATTGCTGACCCCCGTCAGTTGCTGTTTGATGCGATTTGCATAGGTAATATAGCCTGCTTCAAATACCGCTGACGAGCCGGGCTCTGCTGTCAGCATGGCGCTGATCAGGCCACCTGTACAGGACTCTGCAAAGGTGACGGTCTGATGCCTGATGCTTAGCTCGCGTATTAATGTAGTGGCCAGGCTGTCGCTATCCTCGGCAACAACATAGTCACCAATCAACTCCAGTAAGCGATGGCAGGTGCGGGCGTGTTGTTCCGGTTCGCTGGCGGGGGTCTGTACTTTTAGCTCCAGTGTTGGTGCGCCCGCTCGAAACCCGATTTCGCAGCATTCTGGCAAATCGGGCAATTTATCTGCGATCCACTGCTGTAGATTTGATTCACCCTGACCATAAGTATGGTAGCGCTGTAGCAGTTGTTGATGCTCCTCTCCCACCTGAGATGTCAGTGCTGGCAGAATCTGCTCTTTCAGCATGGCGCGTAATTCATGGGGTACGCCAGGTGTACAGATAATCTGACAATTGTTATGGCGCATGGAAAAACCAACGGCGGTACCTCGGCTGTTGGGAACCACCTGAGCACCGTCAGGTAGCATAGCCTGTTTCAGGTTGGCGTTATTCAGACGCAGGCCGCGGGTATCAGCCCAGTGTTGCAGATGGGTACGTGCCTGGGAGTGTTCGGTAAGGCCGACACTACATAGCTGTGCGAGTGCTGCGGCAGTCAGGTCATCCACAGTTGGCCCCAGGCCGCCATTGACCAGTAGCAGGTCAGCGCTGCTGGACAGACGTTCCATCTCATCGACCAGCATCCCCATCTCGTCTCCTACGGTGACCTTGCGGCTGACGGCGAGCCCCAGCTGTTTCAGTTCATCAGCAATCATGGCGGAGTTTGAGTCCACCACGTCGCCATTCATCAATTCGTTGCCGGTCAATAACAGCTGAATGTTCATGGGCTATGGTCCTTCCTGTTGTACCCGCTATTCTGGTTTGCAGAGGTCAGGGGAGCTGCCAGAGGTACAGGTAATACCGGCCTGGAGCACCCGGGCCGGGGTAATTTAATGTACGTTCAGAGTCTCGTATGCCTGGCGCAAGGCGATAAAGCGTTCGCTGCAACCGCCTTTATCCGGGTGATGACGGCTGGCCAGGCGGCGGTATTGTAAGCGTATTTCTGTTGCTGTTGCATCTTCATCAAGTTCAAGAGTTTTCAGCGCTGAATGACGTTGCTCTATACCTGCATAACGTCGCCAGAAGCTGTCCAGCAGGGCATCCACTGACTCGACTGTTGCGTTGTAGTATTCCTGCCAATCCAGATAATAGCTGCGCAGTGCGATGTCATTATTCTGGTCGGGTAGATTTACCCCGCTATCGCAGGTCAGGCAGGGTTCTAATCTGATCAGTAGTGGGGTGATGCTCAGATAGAGCTGCTCCTCCTGCCAGAGTGTCTCTTGTAGTTGGTAGAGTGCGTTTTTTAGCAAAAAGTGTTTCTGGAATAATGCCAGCTGATAGTCGTCAGACAGGTCTGGAAAACCGCCGTCAGCTTCAATATTACGCATCAGGTCATACTCTCGGCAGCCTTCAGGTTGCTGGCGCAGCAGAGTAATCAATGGAATCGTCAGGGGGTTGCGCACCTTATGTCCTCGGTATGAGCGGAAACGTTCGTGCATTTTAGCCCGAACTCTGTCGTAGCAGGTAGGTCGCTTTCCTCCATGCTGATGTCTGTAACGTAGCTTTCCAGTAAAGGCGTCGTGAGATATTTTGCCAAAAGTGTTTTCAGCGTTAGCCTTAGGTATCAGTGGCTGGTAGGCTTGCGGCGTGTCTTTTTGCAGGAGATGAGGATCGTGATGCAGCCTTGGGTGCAGCTTTTTGAACGACATGACTGGCAGCTGCTGGTAGAACCCTTAGCCGATGACCCACAGCAGGCCTTGAACCGTGACAGCGAGCTGGTACGGCAGGTTGCGCGTGGTGAACAGGGGGCGCTGGCGCGGATCTGGGAAAACCCTCGCTGCCTGATTGCAACCCGTCGCGAAACACGCTTTCCCCACTTCGAACGTGCATGTGCTCAGCTGGCCTCAGAAGGTTGGCCGGTTTATGTACGTGAAAGTGGAGGTACTACTGTGCCTCATGAACCAGGCATTGTGCACTTCAGCCTGGCGTTCCCGACCACAGAAGCCCGCACCTTTGAGCTGGATACAATCTTTGAAGCGCTGTGTGAACCTGTTCGTCTGGCACTACAGAAGCTTGGGCTTGATGCCCGCTATGGTTTTGTCGAAGGCTCTTACTGTGATGGCCGCTATAATCTGGCGATTGATGGCTTGAAAGTCACCGGTACTGCTCAGCGGCTGGTGGGAGGGCGTTGTGAAGAGAAAGGCATTAAAGGGGCGGTGCTGGCTCAGGCGATGTTGATGGTAGAATGCGATGCAGTACAGGGTACTGATATGGTAAACCGTTTCTATCGTTTGGCGGGGGACGGGCGGGTATATGACCCTGCTGTTTCAACCTGCATTGCTGAACGGCTGGGGCCTGATCTGCGTCGTCGCCCTGGTGAATTGACCGCCCGGGTGCGCACGTTGATTGCTGAGTCCTTTGGCGAACTGGCTGCGCTTTCTGTTTGAAACTGATCTGATGTTGAATGAATGAATTATATTGCCCTTGAAGATTACCGTAAGGCCTGGATCTTTCGTCACCGTGAACTGCCTGTATCAGAACAGGACCTGGCTGAGATAAAACCTTTGACCCCGCAGCGGGCAGAACAGGTCTGGAATTTACAGATCAGCGAAAATAGTCTGCACCCCTCTGAGCCAGCAGATGGTGACTGGATGCTGGATAAAAGTGTCTGGCAGGAAGAGCAGGGACACTGGGAAAGTGCCTGGGATAGCGACAGTAATGAATTGCCAGAACGACTGGCTGAACACTTGAACTGGGAAGATGAAACACTGGTGTGGTTCTGTTACGACAACGAACACATTATTGAAACCCGCTGGGCCGTTTTTCGTCGTAACTGGAAAAACTTTCTATTCATGGATGACGGCCCGTTGTTGATTGGCCGCAAGCGTAAGCAGGTGGTGCAGTTTTTTGAGAATGGTCACTTTCGGGTTGGTACACGTATCTAGTTGGTAAGTATACGTATCCGGTAAGTATATGGGTCTGACTGGTTATATGGGATTGATCGGCCAGAGTGCCTGTTTTCAGATGGCAGGTTATTTCGCGCCGCCAGCTTTTCGGATGGTCGGCCTGCTGTGCTAGAATTTGCGCCGCTGATTCAGAACTTCTGTACTGTATACTCCGGAACGACCTGTATACCCCTGAACTACCTGATTCTGAAAATCGTATTAACGACCGTTGTTGGAGACCACTGTGGCTGTAATTCGCTGGATTCTTGGACGTATCATTCTGCTGGTTGATTTTCTGACCTCACCGCGTGCTCCGAAGCGTGATGCTTCTGTGCAAGCTGAAATTGATAATCAGACAAAGACGCTGTCACTGTATCAGTTTGAAGCTTGCCCATTTTGCGTCAAGGTTCGCCGGGTGATGAAGCGTAACGGCCTGAACATCGAGCTGCGTGATGCTAAAAAGGATGCCGCGCACCGTGCTGAGCTGGAGGCTGGCGGTGGCCGTGTCAAGGTGCCTTGTCTGCGCATTGAAAATGAAGGTGGTGACGTTGAATGGATGTATGAGTCCAATGACATTATTGCTTATCTTGAGCAACGCTTTCCAGCACAAGACTAAACTCTGATGTCTGGAAGTGGTGATATACGCCACTTGCGTAGTATTCTGAACCCTGTCAGCATTTGTTAAAGCTGATACAACCCTGTCAACCATAACTCGGAGGGCCTGCCCATGTCTGAGAAAACCAGTAAGACTCATCCGAAGTTCGTGGAAGCGATGCAGAAATTGTCTGCGATGAGTGAAGAAGAGCGTCTGTCTGAAGCAAACCGTGAGTTGTTTGAACAGGCGATGGCGTATGCGCCGCTAGATATTCAGCCGCGTCTTGCTGCAATCTGCAAGAAGTATGAGGATGAAGCGCTGCACTGACAGGGTAAGCCTGCGGTGACGTGACACATGGCGTAGCAAAGTGAAACCGGTCAGCGTGCTGACCGGTTTTTTAGCAAAAATCCGCGTACACCTTCGCCCAATCGGGCGGAGATACAAGCGGGAAGCGCGCAGCGGTTCTATTCCGGTGTAGCCTGACTCTGCACATAGCCTCTCAGTGTTTCGATAGTTGCTCCGCCTGCACTACAGGCAAAGTAGGAGCGTGACCAGAGTGCTGAGCTTTTGTTTTGACGGGGTATGTGCGTGTTGAGAATGCGTATGCGACGCGATGAGACTGATTTCAGGTTGTTCACCATCACGCTGATCGCCAGCTTCGGCGGATAAGCAACCAGCAGATGAACGTGATCCGCTTCGCCGTCCATTTCCAGTAGCTCACACTCACTTGAAATAATTCCTTACAGTATAAGCACTGTATCAGTGAGCATTTAAATGCTAAAGGCCACGAAAGTACGCATCTATCCAACAGCTGAGCAGGCGGAGTTCTTAAACCGCCAGTTCGGTGCTGTGCGATTCACGTACAACAAGGCTCTGTATATCATCAGCTCACAGTACAAACGCCACGGCCAGAAGCTGAGGGTCAGAAGAGACATCAAGCCTCTGCTGGCCGTGGCGAAGATTGTTCCTGGTGTGTTGTTACAGTATTGCTGCTATGCAGGCGCTACGGCATATACAGGATGGCAGCTGCTTGCTTAACGATACAACTGTGCTGCATGCTGAGTCAGCCCGGCGGTAACACTACCGAAATGATCACCCGAGATCACAGGAATATTACCTAACAGTTGGGTAATTGCCTTTCTGACAACAGGAGAGCGAGAAGTACCTCCAGTGATGTAGATCAGATCTGGCTGGCACTGTGCCTGTTGCATGACCTCCTGCATCAATTCGATAACCTGACAGACTGGGCGTTCTACCGCCTGTGCGTACTGACTGCTGCTGAGTGTTGTTGCCAGATCGTTGTCTATGTAGGCCAGAGATGCGGTGTGGGTATCCTGATCAGATAGTGCAATTTTGCTTTGTTCAGCGCTACGTACCAGCTGATAGTTCTGGCGACGTTGTTGCAGCTGAAGCAGGCGCTTTACCTTTTCCGGCTCTGCTGCATCACGGCCTAATTCGGCCATCAGTTCAATATTTTCGAGGCTGTTGAAGCGCGTCTGAGCTGGAATATCGTTGATAGAAACTGCATCCCAGTAAGGCTGAGAGGGTAGTGGGCGACCACTACGTAGTGTGCCTCCGAGCCCAAGTTCTGGCATCAGGCCATGGCAGGCCAGATGAATATCAAGATCATTACCACCCACCCTGGCACCACTGTGGCCGAGAAAGTCAGCGCTACGGTCGTTGTTACTACGGTGGTCTGGCCCCATACATACCATCGAGCAGTCTGTTGTGCCACCGCCAATGTCAACGACCAGTACCAGTCGGTTTTCTGTCAATGTCTGTTCAAAGTTAATGCCTGCGGCAATGGGCTCGTACAACAGTTCAACAGCTTCAAACCCGGCGCGTCTGGCGGCTGTATGTAGAATGTGGCAGGCCTGTTTGTTTGCCTGTTCGCCGTCTCGGCCCTGAAAGTTAACGGGGCGGCCAATCACTGTCTGGCGAATGGGGTGTCCCAATTGGGTTTCTGCACCTTGTTTCAGCTGCATCATCATTGCTGTGACAATATCTTCAAAGAAAGCCTGGTGTTCTGGGCGCAGGCCGCTAACACCCAGAAAAGATTTGGGTGATTTGACGAAGTAGCCTTCATCTGGAAAGTCGATGTAGCTTTCTACCGCTTCCTCACCGACGAAAATGGTCTCTTCGCCCGGTGCTATATCCAGCTCCCGTCGTGAAGCTGTTGCCAGCCGCAACTGGTTGCTACGGGCTGCCATGTAGTCAGCTTGCTGTTGAGGGCAGCTGATATGGCGGGCAACATAATCGCAAATCAATTCCCGTGACAGGGCATAGAGTGCAGAGGGTACAAACTGCTGGTCTTTATAAAGTGGTAGCAGGGCGGGGGAATCAGCGTGTAAAACGCCGATGGCGCAGTTGGAACTTCCGTAGTCAAATCCGGCAAACATGGTGATCTATCTGTTGGGCTGAGCAAAAGGCCGCGCACAGTACCACAGTCATTATCAGAACGGGAGGCCCTGAACGTTGTCCGGGCCTTGAGGGAGATACTCAGGCAGCGACAAACTCAACCATAACCTGGCTGCACCACTCATTCAGGCGATCTTCGGTCAGTTCACGCTGGCAGTCTTCATCAATCGCCAGGCCAATAAAGTGCTTTTTATCAGCAGTCAGAGCTTTGGACTCATCGAATTCATAGCCCTGCGCTGGCCAGTGACCAACAATAGTGGCGCCGCGTGGTTTGATTTTGTCGTGCAGCATTCCCATCGCATCGACAAACCATTCAGCGTAGCCGTATTGATCGCCCAGACCGATAAATGCCACCGTTTTACCGGTGAAATCCAGGTTATCTACCTCATCCCATATCTCTAGCCAGTCTTCCTGTACTTCACCATAATCCCAGGTTGGAATTGCGAAAATCAGCTGGTCATAGGTTGCTACCTGACTGAGAGAGGTGTCTTTAACATCAAAAATCTCACACTCATTGGCACCGAAAAATTCCTGTACCTTGACTGCAATGTCACCTGTGTTACCGGTAGTGGTGCCGTAAAAAATTGCGAGGCTCACGTTGTGCTCCTGTGAGGGTTATTGATTTGCAAATGAAAACAATTATCACAATTAAAATCAAAACTTATCTTTCATAAAGATATAGCTTTGTTATCTATCAGTCAGGTGTGGCTTGTGCGACTGCCTCTATCGCCTTAGTGGTGGATTCCGGTAGAATCCCGCTCCGGGTTATTAATAGAATTTTCATGCTGAGGTAACAGACGCTTTATGGGTATTAAGTCGGATAGCTGGATTCGTCGCATGGCGCAAGCGCATCAGATGATTGCGCCTTTTGAGCCGGGACAGGTACGCCGCCAGGACGGTAATCCGATTGTGTCCTATGGCACCTCCAGTTATGGCTACGATGTGCGTTGTGCCAATGAATTCAAAATTTTTACCAATATCAACTCGTCTGTCGTTGATCCCAAAGCGTTTGATGAAGGCAGTTTTGTTGATGTGCAGTCTGATGTCTGCATCATTCCACCGAACTCGTTTGCCCTTGCACGTACCGTCGAGTATTTCCGTATTCCCCGGGATGTACTGACCATCTGTCTGGGGAAAAGTACCTATGCACGCTGCGGCATCATTGTGAATGTGACACCGCTTGAGCCTGAGTGGGAAGGGCATGTCACCCTGGAATTCTCTAATACTACGCCATTGCCAGCTAAAATTTACGCGAACGAAGGTGTTGCACAGATGCTGTTTCTTGGAGCAGATGAAGTCTGTGAGACTTCTTATAAAGACCGTAGTGGTAAATATCAGGGGCAGACGGGAGTCGTTGTACCTCGTACCTGACAGGTAGAGGTAATGGATACGGGCCATGAACGAAACACGTAAACGGATTGCCCATTTCTGGGACCAGGTAGAAAGCACCATTGATCAACTATTGGAAAGCCAGCAGGGGGATCGATTTGATGCTGAGTCATTACTGACTCAATACCGTGATCATCTGCATAAAGTTGATCGTAACCTGACCTTTCACTTTGAGAAAGACGATGAGGTAGAAGGGCCGCTGGAGATGATTTTCGGTTGCGATGGCTATCCTGAGTCGATTAATGCTGTTCTGCATGTGGTGGGTGAAGCACCGATAGTCAGTGGTGTGACATTCAAGGCCTTTAATGCACGCTATGATCCTGTGCCGACAGAGATTGCTCTGGGTGATGAACTCTGCGAATTGAAAGACTTCTGGTTTGCGTTGCGTCCTGTGCGTAATCGCCTGCACCTTGAGGTCTACCTGCGTGATGTACCAGATGTGCTGGATATGGATCCGCGTGTTGAAGCGGTGATGATCTACCTGGATGCGCTGCTGGGAGAGTATGAGCTGATGACCCGTGTATGGAAACTGGACTGGCTTGAGCTACCAGAAATACCGCTGGACTATGGCTTGCAACCACTGGCTGATCTGCGCAGCGCTTTTGACAGCATTAAGCACGACGTGATGCCAGTAGGGATTCGTATACACTGATAGATGTGTTGCGATACATGTATAGCTTGATAAACGCTTATTTTAATAAAGCTGGTATTAATAAAGCTGATTGCAATTTTGACTGGCTTTGACATAGGGAAAGCGGTTTTAGTGCCTCTTTTGCTGTATTTGAGCCTCGCTGCAAAGGTAACTCTCTTTGGCATGGAGGGGGCAGTCGGAGCTGGTGTTCACTAAACGTTAGTTCTCAGAGAGTACGCATGTGCTGCCTTCTCCTTCCAACTGGATGCAGGTGTCTGGAGTGGTGAAAGCCCTGGCATGCTTGATTCGAGCCTCTACTGCTTGAATACAGGTAGCTGTGGTGAGCAGAAGCCGGCATTGTCCAGTAGTAATATGAAGCAAAAATTTTATCTGTATGAAACCGCCAGGAGTTGTGGTGATGAGTGAGATGCTGACGCAGATTCTTGATCGCGTGCGCGAAGAATATTTGCAGGTCATGGAAGAAACGAGTGGGCATAAGCCCTATGCAATGGCGGAAAAACTGTGTCATGAGCGTCTGTTCATTGAAACTGATACCCTGGCAAAAATTATTGAGCAAGACCCATCTCTGCTGGCAGCAAGAGCGGGCTCGCTTATTATGAATGCAGAAGAAGCTGCTAACCCTGCGGTTGGTGTGATTGTTAGCAGTAATGTGATTGCTGCTGCGATGGAGGGGCTGCTCTCGCTGGCTGTCGAGCACAACTGGCTTGACGTTGATGCTGAGGGCGCCATTCTTGTTGATGAAGCAGAAATGCAGTGTGAAGAGTATCCGATTAATGCAGACTACAGTCACTCTGAAACAGCACGTAACAACCTGGCCCTGCCCGGCCAGAGCGGTCTGAGCACAATTTTTAATACAGCCGAGAAAGCATTTGCCGAGGCATTGCAGCAGTGTTCGCGCGATGCCTATCAGAAGGCACTGGAGATGTCTTCTGACTATGCGGTGTTTGCGCCAGATGACCTCGCTCCGCTGGTAGCTGAAAACCCACTGTTGCTGGGTTTGCGTGAAGATGACCTGATAGATGCAGATATTTTTGAAGGTGATCCGCCAGCGGGATTGATTATCAGTACTCACCTGACGCGGATGTTGCTGCATCAACTGTTGGAATTAGCCGTTTCTGAAGGTGTGTTGGCACTGGATGCGCAGGGGCATATTCTGGTGCAGGAGGAAGAACGCGCACCTACGTTGCATTGATGGTAGTTCTGGCTATGTTGATGCGTTCGTTAAACTCAGAATAAATCAGCAAAAAGCAACAGGACTGCATATTAGCTGTTGCGTATATGGCTGCTTCCCGTCAGGATTGGCCCTGCATAATCTGATATGTCTCTGCATATCGGTGTTTATAGATAACGGCTGTTTGTATATTGATCAGCCTGCATGTATTACGGAAGCCAATGACTGCTCCAGTGTCTGATTTTGTCAGTTCTGTCCCCTTTATATCGCCTGCTGTTATAGCTGATACATCATCCCTGCAAGATGCTTTGTGTCAGCTTGCCCTGCCTGAATGTTCACAGATTATTATTACGGGTGATACTGCGCCCCCTCGCCTGCTGACGCAGCAATTCTTGCTTGAACTGCTGGCTCATGGGCAAAGCCCTCTACAGGCCTTGCATAGATTGACTGTGCCAGAGCTGCCATGTCTGCATTACGCTTGTGGTCAGCAGGTGCTTGTAGACTGGTTTGAGCAACACCAGAATGATTGGCTGGGGTTGCTGGATTCCGATGGCATGCCCGTCTATCTGTTATCCAGAAATATGATATTTCCTGACAGCGACACCGTGGCTGGTGTATCAGCGGCTGTTTTACCTGCGACGTTATTACCAGCGACTTTACTGAATGAGCTGTTCATCAGTAACCCTGCTGCACTCGTTCTGAGTGAACTGGAAACAGGTGCTTTTGTTGCCGTCAATCGGGCTTTTGAAACGCTGAGTGGTTATCAGGCTGACTTTCTTCTGGGTCAGACTTCCAGACAGGTTGGATTGTTTGCAGACCCTCAACAGCGTGACTTTTTGTATCAGAGCCTGGTGGCAGAAGAGGCTGTACATGGCTATGAAATGGATATTTCAACCCGTGAAGGCCAGACCGTCGCTTGTCTGTTCAGTGGTGCCGTTGTTAAACACGAGGGGCGTAGTCTGGTTCTCAGCCTGTTGCTGGATCATCGTGCACGTAAACTGGCAGAACAACAACTCAGTACGGAACGCACATTACTGGATACATTGATTCATACCATGCCAGATCTCGTCTGGCTGAAAGATGCTGAAGGTGTTTACAGGCGTTGTAACCGTGAGTTTGAAAAACTGGCAGGCGTGGAGCCCGGTGGTGTGGTGGGGTATACAGACAGTGAACTGTTTCCACCAGAAGATGCAGTGTTATTTTCAGATACCGACAAACTGGTCGTGGAATCCAGACAATCCTATGTTGCCGATTATCATCTCAGTGTGCCGGGACGCGTGTATGAAGCAAAGAAAACACCCATGCTGGATACGGATGGGCAGCTGGTTGGTGTGCTTGGTGTTGCCCGTGACATATCTGAACGTTTGCAGGCTGAAAAGGTGCTGACCGCAGAACGTGACCTGTTTGCGGCCGGGCCTGTTGGTGTGCTGACGTGGCTTCCCTGGCGTGATTGGCAGATCAGCTATGCGTCGCCAAATATAACTGCAATTCTTGGCTATAATCCTGAGCAACTTTGTGACAGGGCATTTCGTTATATTGATCTGGTGCATGACGAAGATCTGGTGGAATTGCGCAGCCAGGTTTCTGAAGCGATAAAGTACGGGCGCGATAGCTGGGAACATTGCTATCGTGTACGTCATCAGCAAGGACACTATATCTGGTTATTCGAACATACGGTGCTTGAGCGCAATGCTGACGGTCGTGTGTTTCAATTGCGTGGTTATGTGATGGATGATAGCGAGCGTGTTGAAGCTGAAAACCGCTTACGTCTTGCTGCCAGTGTGTTCGATCACGCCCATGAAGGCATTCTGGTGACTGACGGGAATCGGCAGATTGTTGCTGTGAACCCGACTTTCTGTGAAATCACAGGGTATCGGCGTGAAGAAGTGCTGGGCCGTAATCCATCTATTCTCCGTTCGGGTCATCAGGATCAGTCCTTTTATCAGGAGATGTGGGGGGCGCTGAATCGTCAGGGTTTCTGGCGTGGTGAAATATCTAACCGTCGTAAAGATGGGGAAGTTTATATTGCCCGGATGACGTTATCTGCCATTCGAGACCAGCAGGGCCAGCTGGTGAATTATGTTAGTGTCTTTGCTGATGTGACTGAGATGAAAAAGCATCAGCAACGACTGGAAACACTGGCACATTATGATTCACTGACCGGCTTGCCAAATCGTGTACTACTGGCAGAGAAACTCTCTGACTCCGTACAGCGTGCAGACGCACAAAACTGTCTGATGGCTGTCTGTTATCTGGACCTTGATGGCTTTAAACCGGTAAATGACCGTTATGGGCACGACATAGGTGACCGTTTGCTGGTCGCTATCTCTGAACGACTTCAGGCATGTTGTAATACTGATGACTGTGTCGCCCGTCTCGGGGGGGATGAATTTGTATTACTGCTTAATGGTCTGAGTAACTTGCAGGATTGCGAACAAACTGCCAGTCATATCCTGAAGGTTATCAATGCGCCAGTTGAACTGGATAAACGCAGTTTTCAACTGTCGGCCAGTATTGGAATCACGTTATACCCCCATGACCCTGCAGATGAAGATCTGTTATTGCGCCATGCTGACCAGGCGATGTATCAGGCAAAAATGGATGGCCGTAATCAATTTCATTTATATGATCCGCTGCATGATGCTCAGGCCGTTCATCAGCGCGAGGCACTCAGTCGTATCAGCCAGGCGCTGCAGGATGATGAGTTTGTATTGTTTGTACAGCCTAAAGTTGATCTGCTCAAAGCCCGGGTGCTGGGCTTTGAGGCGTTGATTCGCTGGAATCATCCAGAAAAAGGGATACTGCCACCTGCTGCCTTTCTACCTTTGATACACGGAGACCCGCTGGGTGTCGAGATTGACCATTGGGTATTGCGCCAGGCATTTGAATTACAGCAGTGCTGGCAGCGTCGGGGGGTAAAGCTACAGCTTGGTGTGAACCTTAATGGTACCACTGTACTGGCAGACAATTTTATTGAACGCTTGAAAGCAACGATGGTTGCCTGCCCGGATGCCTCGCCCGGTTTGATGGAGTTTGAGGTGCTTGAAACCTCTGCACTGGAAGATATAGCGCTGGCAGGCCAGATATTTCGTGCCTGTCAGGCTCTGGGGTTTGCAATTGCGCTTGATGACTTTGGTACAGGCTATTCCTCCTTAACCTATTTCCGTCGCCTGCCTGCTGAAACGTTGAAAATTGATCAGTCATTTGTGCGTAATATGCTGGCAGACCCTGAAGATCTGGCAATTGTTGAAAGTGTTATCGGGCTTGGCCAGGCGTTTAACCGTCACCTGATTGCTGAAGGCGTTGAATCTGCTGACCATGGGCAGTTGCTGGTACAGCTAGGCTGTACTGTTGTACAGGGTTATGGCATTGCCAGGCCTATGCCTGTTGGTAAAGCACTGGAGTGGGCGAGGCATTGGCAGCCGGGGCCTGAGTGGACCAGCGCAGGCCGTTTACCAGCAGAACATCGGGTGCTGGTGGTTGCAGAAAAAGAGCATATTGAGTGGCGAGCGTCGCTGTTGCGACAACTTGATAACGGCGTATTTGAAGAAGAGTTCTGTTATGACCACCATAGCTGCCGTTTTGGCCGCTGGTATTATGGTCTTGGCCAGATTCATCTGGGTGACAACCCTGATTTCCAGCAGATGGAAGCGATTCATACGCAGCTGCATCAGTTGGCTCATCATGTATCTACAGCTTTCCATCGTATGTCAGAGGCAGAACGCTTGCGCATCAGAGCTGAACTTGTTGAGTTTGGTGATCAGTTGCAGCTGCATATTGAGCGATTGAAGGTTTTTCTGCATAGCGTGTCAGAATACTGAGGTTTATAGCACTTACTCCCCGGCTGTCTGGCAGGGGAGTAATACGACCTGGTTTATCAGTACAATTCAGGCCAGAAAGTAAAAATCTACTTTTATTGTTAATCCCGTGATAGATATTTCCATAATGTTAATGGATTATTTCAAGCGTAATACTTGTGTTGTTTTAATGGATAATCTGCGCTTCACTTTTTAAGGTACTCCATTGATAACAACGTCGGACACTCTCTGCTTTATCCTTTTTCTTGCAAGCTGGACACGCTTTCGTGCGTTAGCTTCAGTAATATCAAATTGATCAGATAACTGAGCGTAGCTTGCACCATCAATGCAGCGCATCAGTATTGCATCTCTCAGATTACCAGGCAGGTCAGCAATAGCATCAGAAATCATATTAACAGCCTGGGTTAAACGGTTCTTTTTTTCTGGGCAGTTATTGTGCTCAAACTGGTTAAGGTCATCAGTATTGTAAACCAGCATCTGATAGCGGGAACGTTGGCGATAGTAATCAATACTGTAATTTCGAGACACCTGCCGTACCCAGGCTTTGGGGTAGGTTATACGTTTACTAGCGTCCGGTGACTCATTAAGAAAGCGATAGAGGCGTAACATGACTTCAGTCGCAGCGTCTTCCGCGTCTGCGGTATGTCCAAGAATGTGTGTACATTCCTGAGAGATCGTCCGTTGATGGTGGAGAATAAAGTCCCAGGTGGTACTCTGGTTTTTTGATACATCCGTGTGGCTTTTAGTCATACAGTCCTCTCTTATTTTATGCAGCGAAGGTTAGTGGTTGTGCTGCTGATAATTGTTTGCTTCAGAGAGAACGACGAAACGATGATGCTGTGAAAAATAAAATCCTTATTTTTAACCTGGTTTTACAATGAAGCCGGCCGGTTGCTTTGTCTGGTACGGGGAGCACGTTTGGTTTTTATAGAATTCAGCGTGTCATAACCAGAGACTGCGAGCATCAATGCCAGCCTGGATGGTTTTTTTTGAAAGGGGGGCTTATGAATAAATCTGGTTTGCGGTAGAAAGAGAGTGGCGGTAGTCGTAAAACGTGTATTTCATTGCGTGTCGGGAGCTGTGACAACATGTAAGCAGCTGTCACAACTCCCCGGAGGGGTTATCCGCTCACTCCAGTATTAGTAATCGGTTGAAGACTCAGGGTTACCTTTTACTTTTTCCCGCAACCGCTGCATCGTGACAAACAGGGCGGGTATGAAGAATATACCGACAAAGGTTGCCAGAAGCATACCGCCGAGTACGACGAAGCCGATGGATACACGGCTTGCAGCTCCTGCACCGCTAGCCATAACCAGTGGTAGTACGCCCAGTATAAAGGACAATGCTGTCATCATGACGGCACGGAAGCGCAACCGTGCAGCTTCCAGGGCAGCGTCCAGTATGGGTAGGCCTCCCTCTTCACGACGCTCCTTGGCAAACTCGACAATCAGAATTGCTGACTTTGCCGCCAGACCAATCAGCATCACAATACCGATTTGAGCGTAAAGGTTGTTGTTCAGGAAGGGTAGCAGCATCATTGGCAGCAATGCACCGAGCAGGGCTACAGTAATCGACAGCATAACCGAAACCGGAATAGTCCAGCTTTCATACTGTGCCACCAGAAACAGATAAGCGAACAGTACTGCCAGTGACATGATAAATACCACATAGCCGCCTGATTCCTGTTCCTGCACTGTGGCACCGGTCCACTCCAGGCTGTAGCCATCTGGTAATGTTTCACGGGCGAGCTGCTCCAGTGCAGCAATGGCATCACCGCTACTGATACCGTCTGAAGGTGTTGCATTCAGTGCTGCGGTACGGCGCTGGTTGAAACGGTTCAGCGATTGTGGGCCCAGGACAGTTTCAATCTGCACCAGGGCGCTGACAGGAACCTGATAACCTTCCTGACTACGAACATGCAGACGGCTGATGTCCGAAATTGTGTCTCGGAACTGACTGTCGGCCTGCAGCATTACTTTGTAGTTTTTACCAAACAGGTTGAAGTCGTTGACGTAGCTGGACCCTAGCTCTGCTTGCAGTGTCGCAAACAGCTCCGACACCGGAACCCCCAGACTTTGTGCTTTATCCCGATCAACGATCAGCTCCAGTTGAGGTACATTAGCGGAGTAGGTGCTGAATACCTGTGCAAAGAGCGGGCTCTGGTTTGCAGCAATGACCAGGCTATTGGTTGCTTGGGCTAATTCCAGAGGCGAGGCGTTGTTCATATCTATCACCTGTGCTTCCAGGCCGCCTGAGCTGCCCAGCCCCGGGATGGGCGGTGTTGGAAAGGCGAAAACATTTGCCCCTGCAATGGTGGCCAGTTTGCTGTTGATTGAGCCCAGAATATTGTACCAGGCCAGTGATGGGTCTTGGCGTTCATCCCAGTGGGTAAATACCGGAATCGCCAGCGCCGCATTGGATGCACCACCGCTGAGCAGGCTGAAGCCGTTGACACTGATCACATCCCGTACACCGGGTTCTGCCATCAGTATGGTTTCAACTTCCTGCACAATCTCTTCAGTACGGTTCAGGGAGGCGCCATCCGGTAGCTGAATATTGACAAATAGCGCGCCATTATCTTCATAAGGGATAAAGCCGGTAGGGACAGTTTTGAACATATATCCCACACCTGCCCCCATGGCTGCCAGCAAACCCAGGCTGAGCCAGAGATTACGGTTCAGGAAACTTACTTTGCGACCATAGCTGTCACGGGCGTGATTAACCTGACGATCAAACCAGCCGAAAAAGCCTGTTTGTGGTGCTTCGCCTTGCTTGAGTAAGAGTGCACAGAGTGCCGGTGAGAGTGTCAGTGCGTTAATGGATGAGAGTGCAACGGCGACAGAAATCGTCAGTGCAAATTCAGTGTACAGTTTGCCGGTAATACCTGGCATAAAGGCAACCGGTACAAAGACAGCCAGTAGTACCAGAGTGGTAGCAATGACCGGGCCAAATACCTCTTTCATAGCGCGGCGGGTTGCCTCTGGAGCGCTGACATGGTCTTCAGCCATATGACGTTTGACGTTTTCCACCACTACGATGGCATCATCTACCACAATACCTATCGCCAGAATGAGGGCAAATAACGAGATAGTATTGATAGAGAAACCGGCAATATTCAGAGCAATAAATGTACCGATCAGTGAAACTGGAATGGTTGCAGATGGAATCAGAGTTGCACGCCAGTCAGCCAGAAATATGTAGGTGACCATTACAACCAGTACAAATGTCAGGCCAAGGGTCTGAATAACTTCCTGCAGTGAAGCGCGCACCGACTGGGTGGTGTCATAGGTTACTTTGTAAGCTACATCAGCCGGGAAGCGTTTACTCAGCCGTTCCAGCTCGGTATACACGGCATCTGCGACATCCAGGGCGTTAGCTCCAGGGCTTTGATAGACCGCAATTGCGGCAGAACCTGTGCCATTAAGCCGGGTGCTGGACGCATAGTTCTGAGAGCCCAGTTCAACCCGTGCGATGTCTTTCAGTCGAACGCTGGAGCCATCCGGGTTTGCTCGAACCAGAATATTTTCAAACTCACTCTGTGTTGTCAGTCGACCGGTAGCACGCAAGCTGTACTGAAACTGCTGATTACTGGCCAGAGGTGGTTGGCCAATCACCCCGACAGAAGCCTGGATGTTCTGCTGGCTGATCGCATTGCTGACATCTGTTGGCGTCAGGTTCAGTGCCATCAGTCGATCAGGGTTCAGCCAGATCCGCATGCCATAATCCAGTGCACCAAACTGACTGGCAGAGCCAACACCGTTCAGCCGTGCGAGCGAGTCCTGAATGTAAATAGATGCGTAGTTGCTCAGAAACAGCGCATCATGGCTACTTTCAGGCGAATAGAGGTTGACGACCAGAAGCATATTTGTCGATTGCTTCTTCGTCGTTACCCCTTGACGCACCACCTCCTGAGGCAGGCTGGACTGAGCCAGTGAGACCCGGTTTTGTACATTGATAGCTGCCTGGTCCGGGTTTGTACCTACGGCAAAGGTGATCGTCAGGGTATAGCTGCCATCATTGCTGCTGGTAGATGACATATACAGCATATCGTCTACCCCGTTGACCTGAGCCTCAATGGGTGTTGCAACAGCTTGCTCAACCACCTCTGCGTTAGCACCGGGGTAACTGGCGGTAACCTGTACCTGGGGTGGTGTGATTTCAGGGTACTGGGCGATGGGAAGTGTCAGCATAGCCAATGCGCCCGCGATGATCATCACAATGGAGATCACCAGTGCAAATTTTGGCCGATTAATAAAAAACAGCGAGAACATACTCAGCCCTCCACCGGATTTACAATGCTACCCGGGCGGGCTTTCTGTAGCCCCTCAATTACAATGCGTTCACCTTTGAGTAAGCCATGTTCAACTCGCCATTGCCCCTTGAATTGTTCGCCCATTTTGACACGGCGGATCTCCACTGTGTTATCGCGGTTGACGGTCAGCACAAAGAAGCCTTCACGATCTTTCTGTACGGCAGCTTGTGGAATGCTGATAACCTGCTCAGGTTGCTTACTTTCAACGCTGACATGAACAAACTGGCCAGGTAGCAATACCCCGTCCGGGTTAGGGAAGGTGGCGCGTACACGTATGGTATCAGTGTTGGTATCTACCTCCGGGTTTACAAAGTTGAACTGACCTGCATGCTCGTAGAAGCTGTTATCAGAGAGCTCCAGTTTTGGCGCGACAGGCGGGTTATCCAGATCCATACCATCGCGGCGGGCTTGAATCATATTCTTTTCGCTGACAGATAGTTCGACATAGATCGGATCAAGTTGTACTACCGTTGCCAGACTTTCGCTGTTGGGGCCGACAAGACTGCCATTGGAATAACGTGCTTTGCCGATGCGGCCTGCAATGGGTGAGCTGACCTGAGTGTAATCAAGATCCAGTTGTGCTTTGCGTAACCCGGCCTCTGCTTTCATGACATTCGCACGTGCCTGATCACGTTCAGCAACTTTCAGATCAAGTTGTGATTGTGATACAGCGCCACGTTGGCGCAGGGTACGGTTACGTGCCAGCTCGGCCTGAGCATTTTTTAACGCTGCCTGAGCACCGGCCAGTTCTGCTTCGGCTTGTTGGTGGGCTATTTCATAGGGGGCCTTTTCGATCTGAAACAGGGGTTCACCTGCTTTGATCAGTGTACCTTCAGTGAAAAGGCGTTGCTCCAGAAAGCCGGACACCCGTGCCAGCAGGTCTACCCGTGCTGCTGCTTCAATACGGCCAACCATGCGGAACGCCTGTCGAAGTTCTGTTTCTGTAACCTGTTGTACTACAACAGCCGGAGCTGATGGAGCCTGGTCTGCCATAGCAAGAGAGGCTGCGCCGCTGATCAATAGCGTCGCCAGTGTTTTTTTCAGCATAACGTCCTCGTTATAACAGCTGCGTTATTTATAGACATTCAACATCAAGGCTATATCACCTTATGTAAAGTTTAAGTAAGGAAATTACCTTCTGGATACATTATTAGCCTGATAGGTGGCGTGCCCCGTAAAATTGCCAATATTGTTTCAGGCATGATCTTCGTATACTGCGCGCGGAGATGCCGGGAAGGATCTCGGTATCCTTAACGTGCAGCAAGAAGGAGATCTGCATGAATAAAACGCTGTTATCTACACTGGTTCTGTCCTCTATTGCCATTTCTGCGCCAGCATTCAGTGCGGTATCTGAATGTCATGCTATCTATGATGCTGGCAGTAGTGGTACTCGCCTGTATATCTACCAGCAGCAGGGTGAAAGCTGGGTGAGTCATGAGGGCCCTAAAGTGAGTGCGCTGGCAGACCCGGTACGTGAAATCAGAGGTAAAACCTGGGCAGATGCACCAGCCGTGACAGAAGAAGTTGTTGGTGCGCTGGAAGCGATTCGCCAGGATGGGCCTAAGTGGAAGGCGTTTGACTGGAAGCAGCAGTGTAATCTGAAGTCTGCCAGTGTGTTGGCAACAGCAGGTATGCGTATTGCGGAGCAGGAGAACCGTCAGCGTTCCAATGAATTGTGGAATATGCTGGAAGTGCGTTTACAGCAGGAAGTGGGTAGCGCAGCAAAAGTAGACACCCGTACGTTGACAGGTTTTGAAGAAGGTCTGTTTGCCTGGCTGGCACTGCGTGAGACGAAAGATAGCAGCAGCACTGATGGTAACAACTATGGCATCGCTGAGATGGGTGGTGCTTCTGCACAGATCACTTTCCCATGTGCAGATTGTGACAACAGCCAGAATGCAGTACGTACCGTTATGGTTGATGGAAAACCGGTAAAAATGTACAGCTATTCCTATCTGGGGCTGGGACAGGATGAAGCACCGAAAACACTGACAGAAAATGGTTCTGTACCTTCGGACTGTGCCTGGAACGTTGGTGCAACGCAAGCGGATTGGAAACCGCCAATGTGTGGTGCAGAAATTCACCTGACTGATAGCGATGGAGTAAAAGACCCATATAACTACGAAAATGGTCAGCAGGGTGCGCACAACGAGCCGCCGATTGCCGCTAAAGGGCCAAAGCAGTGGTTCCTGACCGGTGCGTTTGCATATATGAAACCAACCGATGTATCTGAATGCTGTGAACAGGGAGCGGCCTGTTATAACCAGGTAACTTCATGTTTTACGTCGGTTTACCGTCTGAAGTATCTGGCAACATTGGAAGTGCCACAAACATCAAGTAAAGCAGATGTCAGTTGGACAGCAGGTGCAAATATCTGTGGTGTGACCGATTGTTTAGGTGCAGCAAAAGCCGCCCCTGTGTGCCGCTGGTCTGACCAGGGCTGCCTGAACTGAAGTAGAGCTTTGACGTCTTCTGCTCTGTAGTGAGTCTGTATAAAACCTGAACTATCTAACGACAGTTCGTAATTCACTGCGAACTGTCGTTATTTTCTGGCTATATATTAATCTGCGTAGCCCTCAATGTTGAAATCAATCAGCTGAAACCCGTTGTCATTCCACTCCAGATACCAGCCTTTGTGATCCCAGTCACCCAGTACAATACGTTGGGCCGCTGTGTTATCGGGCAGTTGCAACTTATGAACAGCAGGGCGATGGGTATGGCCATGCAGCAGCAGCGCTGTTTCTGCGCTTACCAACGCCTGAGTCACCGCCTCTGCGTTAACATCCATGATTGCCATGGATTTCTGGCTGCCTTGTTCCTTGCTGGCATCTCGCAGTTGTTGTGCCATTGTCAGTCTTTGTTCAACCGTCTGAGCCAGAATATTTTGCTGGAACATCGGGTTACGTAGCATGACCCGCAGTTTCTGGTATTCGACATCGTCAGTGCATAGCTGGTCGCCGTGCATCAGTAGTAGAGGACGGTTGTCGGCGCTGGTAATGACTGTGCTGTCATCCAGCAGGGTGCAGCCTGCTTCTTCTGCAAACTGTTCGCCAACAAGAAAATCTCGATTACCGTGCTGGAAAAATAGCGCAACGCCATCATCAGACAGGTTACGTAGTGCTGCTATGATGGGTTCTGTTCCAGGGAAAGGTGCATCGTCACCGATCCATGCTTCAAAAATATCGCCCAGCAAATACAGTTGATCAGCTCGACGGGCATCTGTATCCAGAAAATGCAGAAACGCCCGGACAAGGTCCGGGCGTTCATTCTGGAGATGCAGGTCAGAAACAAAAATCTGTCGCATCAATCAGTCTCTGTTCAGAGTTATTCGCTATCGGCTTCTGTGCCGCCAACCAGCTCAGCTGATTGAATGACAATGTCATCTACCGGTACATCCTGATGGCCTGCACGCATAGTCGTTGCAGCACCTTTAATCTTTTCTACAACGTCCATACCGTCAGTTACTTTACCAAATACAGCATAGCCCCAGCCTTCCATTGTTTTTGCGGTATGGTCCAGGAAAGTGTTGTCAGAAACATTGATAAAGAACTGGGCAGAGGCTGAGTGCGGCTCCATGGTGCGAGCCATGGCGATAGTACCTTTCTTATTGGACAGACCGTTGTCAGCTTCGTTTTCGATGCTTTCACGGGTTGCTTTTTCCTGCATACCCGGTTCAAAGCCGCCGCCCTGAATCATGAAACCATTGATGACACGGTGGAAGATGACACCGTCATAGTGACCATCTTTGACATACTGTTCGAAGTTTTCAGCAGTATTTGGTGCTTTTTCGTGGTTCAGTTCCAGAGTGATGTCGCCATGGTTTGTGTGCAGGATGATCATGAGTGTCTATTCCCGGTCAGGTGTCTTGTTATTGGCCGTCAACCCAGCCTTACGTTATCGAGGTATTATACTCAAGTTTAATCTTTTACGGGAATCCCTCTGATCATAAGTGGTAGAAGAAGGCCGTTATCATGGTTGGGTGCATGCGGGTATGGGGTTATAATCGGGCACTTGAGTGCTTTATATGAGCGAAGTTGTGTCATCAGCACGTTCACAGACAGAGTTTTTATCAGTAATGGCTATCTATCTAATCACTGCCATCTGCAATAGCTCTGGTTGTGGTCGGGGTTGTTGAGCCTTCGTCCAGCAAATTCGGGAACCCGGCCCGGCAGCTTTGCTGCTCTGGGCGTTGCCTGTCAGGTCAGACGCATACAATGAGTGAAAACGACATCAAACCAAGCAATTTTATCCACCAGATTATCGAAGATGATCTGAACAACGGTGTACACAATAAGGTTGTGACCCGTTTTCCGCCAGAGCCTAATGGTTACCTGCATATCGGCCACGCTAAGTCTATCTGTCTGAACTTTGGCACGGCAGAGCGTTTTGGTGGTGTCTGCAATCTGCGTTTTGATGACACAAACCCGGAAAAAGAATCTCAGGAATACATTGACTCTATTATTTCCGACGTTTCCTGGTTGGGTTTCAAGTGGGATGGCGATATTCGCTACACGTCTGATTATTTCGATGAGCTGTATGGCTATGCTGTGCATCTGATCAGAGAGGGTAAAGCCTACGTATGTGATCTGAGCCCGGTTGAGGCTAAAGACTATCGTGGTGACTTTACTACACCTGGCCGTAACAGCCCGTATCGTGATCGCAGCGTGGAAGAAAACCTCGAACTGTTCGAAAAAATGAAGAATGGCGGGTTTGAGCCTGGTAGTTGCGCTCTACGTGCAAAAATAGATATGGCCGCGCCGAATATGAATCTGCGTGATCCGATGCTCTACCGTATTCTGAATATGTCCCATCATCAGACGGGTGATAAGTGGTGTATCTATCCGATTTATGATTTTGCCCATGGCCAGTCAGATGCTCTGGAAGGGATTACGCATTCTATCTGTACGCTGGAATTTGAAGACCACCGTCCGTTGTATGACTGGTTCATTGAAAACCTGCCTGTGCCTGCACGTCCACGTCAGTATGAGTTTGGTCGTCTGAATATTAACTATACCGTTACTTCCAAGCGCAAGCTTAAACAGCTGGTGGACGACGCTGTGGTTACGTCGTGGGATGACCCGCGTATGCCGACTATTTCAGGCCTGCGCCGTCGTGGTTATACACCGGCATCGGTACGCAATTTCTGTGATGCAATTGGCGTGACCCGTTCGAATGGCACTGTCGATATGGGTATGCTGGAAGCTGCAATACGTGATGATCTGGACAAAAATGCCCCGCGTGCGATGTGTGTAACCCGTCCACTGAAAGTAACGATTACCAACTATCCTGAAAATCAGGAAGAATGGTTTGAACTGCCGAAGCATCCGAAAGATGAAACAATGGGTGTACGCACAGTACCATTCACTCGTAACTTGCTGATTGAACAAGAGGACTTTGCTGAAGTTCCGCCGCGCAAGTGGAAGCGCCTGACACAAGGTGTTGCTGTACGTTTACGAGGTGCCTATGTCATTACCTGTGAAGAGGTAATTAAGGACGCAGACGACAATGTTGTCGAATTGAAATGTACCTACGACCCCGCAACCAAAGGTGCTAACCCTGAAGGCTATAAGCCTAAGGGGGTTATTCATTGGGTGTCTGCAGATAACTCTGTGCCTTGTGAGGTGCGCTTGTATGATCGTCTGTTTACTGAGGCTAACCCGGATGCAGACAAAGAACGCAACTTCATGGAGTTTGTTAACCCTGAATCTCTGGTTGTGCTCAGTGATGCACGTGCTGAAATTGGTTTGAAAGGTACTGCGCCTGAAACCGGTTTCCAGTTTGAACGGACAGGCTACTTTAATGTCGATAAAACCAGTACCGAAGAAAGGCTGGTATTTAATCGAACGGTTGGTCTGCGTGACTCCTGGGCCAAAGTGCAGCAGAAGTAAGTTTGACTGCTGTAACAACAGCCTCCTTCGGGAGGCTGTTTTTTGTCTGCCTGTAAATGCGAAATGGATTTGCCTCCGGTTTGTGTGGCTAAAACAATTCGTGTGGCTAAAACAAAGAGAAGGGCTGAAGGGATGTTTAGCAGGTTTAAGTTCTTGGTAATCAAAGGGCTGAAGTATCTACTGTTGGGAAGTTGTCTGATTCTGGTTGTCGTGCCGGTTATTCCGGCCTTATCAGACATGCCGGCAGTTACTCCTGTCACCCGTTACAAACTACCAAAGACGGTAGACGAAACATCAGGGCTGGCCTATGCAGAAGGGCTATGGTGGACTGTGAATGATTCTGATGGTGAACCTGTACTTTATGGCGTAAATCCGGAGTCAGGGAAGCTGCAGCAACGCACCAGAGTGGATGGCGTCAGAAATGTGGATTGGGAGGATCTGGCACAGGATGAAAAATACCTGTATATCGCTGATACCGGTAATAATTATGCCTGGCGTAAAGTGCTGTCTATTTTTGTGATACCACATGAGGGGTTGGCGAGCGCAGATAGTGTGCGCCCGGCTGCTACGCTGCAGGTCAGTTTTACTGACTACGAAGAACAGACCAGAGATGGCCGTCGCAAACACAATGTTGATTGTGAAGCGATTACTCGTGTGGGAGATCACCTCTGGTTGTTTACCAAAAACCGTGGTGATAACCAGACCCGCCTGTATAAAGCTGAGTTGACATCAGATGCGAGCAAACCACAGCAGTTGTCACCGCAGGGGGAGTACCCTGTGGGTGGTCTGGTTACGGCAGCTGACTATAATGGACAAACATCTGAACTGGCACTGTTGGTATACGGTTCTGGGCCGATGTTCGGACAGGCCAGTGTCTGGCGAATTCCTGTCAGAGATGGTTTGCCTGACTGGTCGCACGCCCATCAGTACCGCCTTAAAAAACCGGGCCAGTGGGAATCTCTACTCTGGAAAGGGCCAGACCGCCTGGTTGTAACAGCAGAAAAAAGCCTGTTTGGTGTTCAGCGATTGGCAGAAATTCAGTTCTGAAAACGACATCATGGGCTTAACCTCTACGCACACTGGTTTATAATGTCCCGTCCTTAAATAGCAGGCCTTTTGCAGGCCTGTTCAAACCTGTACAAAAGAAGCGGATATCATGCTGCAGATTTATGACACCCTGAGTAAACAGAAAGCACCTTTCCAGCCTATTGAACCGAATCGGATCAGAATGTACGTCTGTGGCGTGACTGTTTACGATCTCTGTCATATTGGCCACGGTCGTGTCATGGTCTCATTTGATGTAATTACCCGTTATCTGCGTGCCAGGGGGTGGGATGTTACTTATGTGCGAAATATCACTGATGTTGATGACAAAATCATTCGTCGGGCAGGTGAGAATGGTGAAACAACTGACCAGCTGACAGGCCGAATGATCGCGGCTATGCACGAAGATGAAGACAGCCTTGGCGTATTGCGCCCAGATATTGAGCCGCGTGCTACTGCACATATTGGCGATATTATCAGCATGGTTGAAACCTTAATCGAGAAAGGTTACGCCTACGCTGCTGCTAATGGCGATGTGTATTATCGTGTCGAGAAGTTTGAAGGTTACGGCAAGCTGACCCGCCGCAATATTGAAGATATGCGTGTTGGTGCACGTGTGGAAGTCAACGAGGCAAAAGAAAGCCCGCTGGACTTTGTGCTATGGAAAGCAGCCAAAGAGGGCGAAGTCAGCTGGACATCTCCCTGGGGGGAAGGTCGTCCGGGATGGCATATTGAATGTTCAGCAATGTCCAAGTGCTGCCTGGGTGATAATTTTGATATTCATGGTGGCGGTCCTGATCTGCCATTTCCACACCATGAGAATGAAATTGCTCAGTCTGAAGCGGCCAATGGTTGTGCCTATGCCAATCTGTGGATGCATGCGGGCGCCGTCCGTGTAAATAATGAGAAGATGTCCAAATCTTTAAACAACTTCTTTACCATTCGTGATGTGCTGGAAGTCTACAATCCGGAAGTTGTACGTTATTTCCTTTCCAGTGTTCACTACCGTTCTGCGATTGATTACTCTGAAGATAGCCTGAAACAGGCCCGCATCAATCTGGAAGGTTTTTACCAGGCGCTGAGCGACGTGGATGTGGCTGAAAGTGAAGGCGAGTTTGGAGGAGCTTACGAAACTCGCTTTTATGCAGCAATGGACGATGATTTCAATACACCAAAAGCCTTTGCTGTATTGTTTGAAATTGTGACTGAGCTGAATCGTGCTAAGCGTGAAGGTAGCGAAACGGCGGGGCAACTGGCCGCTGTTCTCAAGCGTCTGGGGGCGATTCTTGGTTTGTTACAGCAAAGCCCAGAGGCATTTTTGCAAGGTGAGGCAAAAGAAGGTGAGTTGGATGCCGATGCAATTGAGGCATTCATTACTCAACGTGCTGAAGCTAAAAAAGCAAGAGACTTTGCTAAAGCTGATGGCATACGTGATGAGCTGGCTGCCCAAGGGGTTATTCTCAAAGATAGCCGCGAAGGAACGACCTGGTATCGTGAGGGCTAAACGCTTAGAGCGTATTTTGTTCGCCAGTCATACCTGACTCAGGGGGCAGATCTTTGATCTGCCCCGTTTATTTTTGCCGACTATTCTGTTCGACTGTCTGGGTGGGTCTGTGTACTTAGCCTTTTCTTGTTCAACCCCTTGATATTGTACGCTGTTATCCAGCCAGCATGCGCAGTATGATAGCCCTCCCTTAACACGGAATGACTACTTCAATGAGCCGTACTTTGAAAGCCTCGCTTCTGCATGCCCGTCTGATGGTGCGTCAAGCACCTGATCATGTTGAAAACTGGTTAGCACTTGGACGTCTGTTACAGCTGGAGCAACATAATAAGGAAGCTGTTTCAGTGCTGGAGCAAGCTTGGGCACGTGCGGCAGATCAACAACGTTGGGCGCTATATTTGAGTATTGCTGAGGCACTGATTAATTTGTATCAGCAGCTTGGTCGTGCAGAAGAGTTTGTTCTGGCGATTACCCGTGTGCTGGCGCAGCCTGCTATGGAAGCTCAGGGACTGGATACAGGTGCTTTACGATTACGTCTTGGGCAGTTTTATCTATCCCGTCGTGATTATCCATTGGCGCTCTACCACCTTCGTCAGGCTCTGCAATATGCCCGCCAACAGCATGATCCGCTGGCTTTAGGCGAAGCTTATTTTTTGTTGGGACAGCTGTTCCGTTGGCAACAGCAGCTCGAGCGGGCGGAAGAGCATTTTCGAAGCGCACTTGAACTGGCAACAGAGCAGCAACAGGCCGCACGTATGGCTAATCTGTACGGCGCGCTGGCTGGGCTATTACAAAAACAGGAGCGTTGGAAAGAAGCAGAAGCGATGCAGCATAATGCGGTTAAGATTGGTCGCTTATTAAAGCAGCAGGCTGGGTTAGCTCAAAGCCTGGGCAGTCTGGGGGCGTTACAGTTACAACAGGAAGCTTACGGCAAAGCCCGTAAACATCTGGAAGAGTCTCTGACATTGTATTGCAAGCTTGAAAACCGCCGTGGTGAGGCTGATCAGCGGACTAACTTGGGTATCATTGCCTCTCATGGTAATGAGCTTGACGAAGCAGAAACACATTTACAGCAAGCCTGGCGTCTCTATCAGCAACTGGGGTTTGATGTTGGTGTGGAGCGGACTACCAGTTTACTGTTGCAGCTTGCACAATTACAACGCCCTGACGCTGTCCTGCAGTAAACGATACCCAGAAACCTGTTTCATTGAGTAAAGCCACTCCCATCGGGGTGAGCTTCAGGCGCTGGCCAGCATACGTAGCTTGAGTAATCGTGTTTCGGTGGTAAGTATCGACTTTATACGGTGTTCTACGGGTACAGTATGTTTTTCCTGTGGGTCAATCAGCCAACTCTGCATGCCAGCTTTACGTGGCCCCAGATAATCTGATACCAGGTTATCACCAATAAACAGGCATTCACTGGCATTGCAGCCTGCCTGTTGCTGTGCGGCAGCATAAATGTCTGGATGGGGTTTTCGGTAGCCATATTCTACTGATGTCAGGACATTATCGAGTAAGGGGGTCAGTCCTGACCGTTCCAGGTGTGCTATTGCCAGAGAATGATGCTGACAGTTTGATAGTACTGATAAGCCATAGTGTTCATGCAGCCGGTGCAACATCGCTGTGATTTCCAGGGGATGATGCACGCTGCAACTCCAGTCCTGAATATATTGCTCAAGGAAAAGGCTGCGTAACCTCGGGCTGCTGCCTGGTAGATACTGATCGCAAAACTGGTCAACCAGCTCAGCTATTGAATATTCTTTGTAGTGCCTCTGAGACCATTGCTCCAGCTGCTGACGACAAGCTGCAAAGCTTGTAATAAATCTGTCATAACTCATGCAAAGCCCATTATTGTGTAGTAATTTCCATGTGCTTTCATAAGCAGGCAGGTTATTGAAGTTATTAGGGTTGGTCACCAGAGTCCCAAAGAGATCGAAAAACAGATGGCGTATAGCTGGCATGATAAGTGCCCTGTAAAAAGCGCAATGATTAAAGGTGGATACAGGGAACCTAGCCTGACTGTTGCTGATTACAGGCGGGTGACAACCGCTAAAGGCCGGTAGATAAAATACGAAGTGCCATAGCTGGTGGGTATTGGTTTTTTGGGTATGTGCTTGCAGGTATTAAAGGCTGTTGTTCGTTAGTGGTAAGGCGATTATTGATTGTCGTGTAAAAATGGAACGTCGAACTGTGCCAGATCTTCAGCAAAACGCAGTGGGCCCTTATAAAACTGCCGGATATAACGACTTGTTTCAGGCTCTCGTTCCAGCGTACGCAACATGCGATGGGATAAAAGTAGTGCTTTGCTCCCACTTTCCGCGGCTATTCGGCCAATCTCACTGGGCGGCATATGCAGATTGCGAGCGACGCCGCGGGCTTGTTCAGGAATGGCATTGTGCGCAACGAGCAGGTGACTGTTTGCTGCCAGTCGACTCAGGGTTTTATAGCGGTTGCTCATATCGCCGGAAAACGTAATGGCACAACCCGCTAGCTGCACCCGCCAGGCGAGGGCTGCCACAGGGCCATGATGCACAGGAATGCTGCTGAGCATAATATGATTATTGAGTGTGTGATGCCTGACTTCTAATGGTGAAAGCGGAATACTGTGCGCTTTTACCTTCCAGCGTGAAGGCTGACCATTTTCATAGTATTCACTGAGGTAACGAAATGCACCGTTATTGCCAATCAGTCGAGCAACGAATTGCTCAGTAGAGGGCATCAGGCGATTGGCGTCAGGGCCAAAAACTTGGAGGTTATGCCTGCGCCCAGTGAAAAATGACGCTTTAATCAGCGCGGGAAAGTCAGCACTGTGGTCAACATGTAGATGGCTGAACAGTACTGCCTCAATATCAGAAATATTAACGCCACTGCGTTCCAGATTCAGACTGCTGCCCGGGCCCATGTCAATTAGCACACGGGCTTTCCCATCCAGCCATATCAGGTAGCTACTTCCCGCCCGTTTATCGTTCAGTTCTGGCCCACCAGAGCCTGTAACCTGTAGTCTGACCCGGCCGGGCTCACAATCAGTATTAGCAAAACTGCTGGTGCCGATACTGGCAAGCAGGGCAAGGCAAATTATGGTGCGATAAAAGCTGTCAGACATCGTAGCCTGGCTGTTTTTACCTGCGTGGAAGCAAAGCGTGTGTGTAAATCTTATCGGCATGAATGTCAGGCAATACTGCTCATACAGGCTGAATCATAAAGCTCAGGGAAAAGAGGTATCAATGTACCTGACCAATCACAGGCTCGTTGCTGAGCGATTACCAGTGCTGCGCCCGTATCTGGAGCCTGGCTCAGGATACTACCATCGGGGCCCCAGATAGTGCTTTTCCCTGCGGCTTGCCAGCCCCCTGTTGGTGCGCCATGGTTGGCCATCAGTACAGTCATACCGTGCTCTTGCGCGTAGTGTTTTAACTGTTGACTATTATCATCATACCCCTGATGGCTGAACATCACACCAGCCGCATAGATGTGAGAATGGGCACAGGCTGCCGAAAGTGCGTGTTCAGGATGGCTTGTATCCGCACAGATGGCTAGAGATACGGGTAATTGCTTGACTTTAATTGGCTTCTGGGGGACACCTGGCTGGAAAAATTGTGCTTCACCGCCGTGAAGGTATTGTTTATGGTATGTGGATATACCGTAAGGGCTAAAAATTATGGCACCCAGCGCCGGTCGTTTTTCGCCCGTGTCCAGCGGAGCACCAACAACCAGCGTAATATGGTGGCGAATAGCAAGCTGTCGGAAGCGAGTCAGGCGGGGGTCATTGGTTTGCAGTTTACACCGTTCTGCAAATACGGGCTCATAGCCGGTCAGAGAGAGTTCTGGAAAAACCAGTAGTTCCACCCCTTCCTGAATAGCCGCATCTATCATTTGCAGATGGATATCTATATTCCGTTCCAGATCGCCAGCAATGGACGGACATTGTGCAGCAGCAATTTTTATGGCAGGCACTCGAACTCCTTGATACCCGGATAACTGAACTGGGCATAATCATACTCCTAATTTTGGTAGAAACCAGGAACATTCAGACAAATTACTGCCCTAATGATGCCCTGTAGGTCAATGAGTTGTCAGATATGCGGATGATAATTTGCCAGATGTTGCTTTCGTCCCTGGGAATGATGGGTGCAGTGAAAGCGCAGTCTCAGTCATCAACACTCTCAATACAGCAACGTTACCATGACTGCATGCTGGAGCATTTGTACAAAGTGCATACTGATCAGGCTGTCAGAGTACTACAAGAGGCTTGTCAGTTTCGTAGCCAGCAGTTGCTTTCTGATAAAAAGGCCGAAAATAAAGCGGATAAATCCCAGTCCGGTACAGCAGGAAAAGTACAATATTGCCGGTTATCAGGGGCTGATTATATTGAAGAAACTGGCCGTTGTGGGCCCTGGAACTTCGAGTAACACGCATTGTAGAATCCTCGCGAGCAAAATTTTCATTGAATTCCTTGTTCTGTAGTATCAGGCACATAGCTCTGATTACCTGGTTGTGGTAAAAAGCCGGTCGACGGATTATTTGGAACTGTGTCTTGAAGTCACAGACTGATCAGAAGGAGTTGTCATGAATCAGGGTATATCCCCACTTGATATACAGGCTATAGTGCGAGAAATAGCAGTTGCTAATCAAGAAAACAGTTTGATAGAGCCTTTTTCTAATCGCTGGCCTGGCCTGGATACCAAACAGGCTTATTATATGGGGCGGTTGTTACATGAAAGAAAAATCTCCAGGAAAGCAATCTCGGCAGGTCGTAAAATAGGTTTTACTAATGCTGATATGTGGGCCTTGTATGGTGTAAATAAGCCTGTCTGGTCCTGGATGTATGACCATAGCATCCGTCACCTGCCTGCAAGTCAGGGACGTTGTTGTATTGAGAAACTCGTACAGCCCAAGCTGGAGCCCGAACTGGTTGTTCACTTCCATCAAGCCCCTCCCTGTGGTGGCACACTGGCAGATATTCTGGCTTGTATTGACTGGATTGCGCTGGGGTATGAAATAGTGCAATGCCACTACCCGGGTTGGAAATTCAAGGGCGTTGACACCATTATTGATGGTGGTCTGCACGCAGAGCTGCTGGTAGGTGAACCGCTGGATATTCGGGAAGTTACCGGTTGTTGGCTTAGCTGTCTGGCAGAATTCGATGTGTATCTTTACAGGGACGGTGAATTACATGATCAAGGCTGTGGAGCGAATGTATTGGGGAGCCCGTTAAAAGCGATTGCACATTTGATGTCAGTTATTGCAGCAGACCCAGCAATGGAACCCCTGCGGGCTGGAGAACTGGTTACAACCGGAACGTTGACAAAAGCATGGGATATAACTCCAGGGGAGCATTGGCGTGTCGAGGTGCGAGGGCTTGAACTTCCACCATTACAGTTAAGTATTGACAGGCCAGAAATTGAAGAAAATACCGTATGTAATATACCGGTTGCTTATCAACAATAAGCTATACCTGTCAGTAGCACAGCACTCTGATTACAGGCCCTCTGAATATATGGCAAAAAAATTGAGCCACGTTTTACAGGTTAATTTTAAATGTATTTCGATATTTTATGGCCATAAAGGTATTTACATGGTGTCTGTTTATATAGAATCATTTTTTTTAGAAAGGCATTGGAAATGCAGATAAGGACGCTGATTCCTGTTTTGATGTTCAGTGTTGCACTGATTGGCTCCAACTCTATGTTGCTTAGCCCGGTGTTGCAGGATGTCGCTTACACACTGGCAACGGATGCCATCTCTGTTTCATGGGCAATGGCCTCCTATGGCGCTGCAACGGCGTTGTCCTCACTGTTGTTAGGAGGATTGATTGATCGCTATGGCGCATCATTTATTCTGTTTCCGGTTATGGTGTTGCTGGCTGCGGGTTTGTTGCTGGCGGGGTTAAGTCAATCTTTGTGGCAGCTTTGTCTGGCGCAGGTTTTAGCAGGTATCGCCGCGGGTGTGTTATTACCTGCAATTTATACCGTTGCAGCACGTAGCGGTGGAACTGTGCTCGGAGCACGTAATCTGAGTCGTGTATTAGCAGGTTGGTCTATTTCACTGGTTGCTGGTGTACCTGTATCTGCCTTGCTGGCAGATTTGTGGAGCTGGCGGGTGAGTTATCTGGCTTTACTGGTTATCGCTGTGGCGATTTTGCCGTTATTGCGTGCATTGCAACGAGAAGTTGGCCGCAACGAAGCTGCTGTGGGCGCACGTTACCCTCTGAAAACACTGAATATCCGCGGTATTCCTGAGTTGATGTTGATACAGCTGCTGTTTATGACCTCCTTTTACGGTGTCTATACATTCTTTGCGGATGCACTGCGTAATTTGCACGACCTGTCTGCCTCCAGTGTGAGCCTGGTAGTGATTGTATATGGCATGGGGTTTGGTATAGCGTCTTTTGCCGTTGGTGCAGTTATGCGCTGGGGAGCAACCAGGGTGCTGTTAGGGATGTTCACTCTGGGCGTGTTGAACTACGGCATTATGTCTGCGGCCATTCAGAATCTGGAAAGCGCAGTCGTTGTGGCTTTTATCTGGGGCGCAATTAATCATCTGATTGTTAATCTGGTGGTATTCCTGATGACCCGCTGTGACCAGCAAGCAACAGGTTCTATTGTTGCGTTAAGCAGTACGATGACTTACATGGGGGCTTTTATCGGGCCATTGCTGGCTGGTGTGCTGTTACAGTATGCCGGTATTTCAATGGTGATGGGGGCTGCTTCCATGATGTTGCTGGTGGCAACGATACTGCTTGGGCTGTTTTGTCGTAGCCATCAGGGCGCTACATTGATGCAGGAAGGCTAATACCTTTAAAGCGACCCTATTGTGTCCAAAAGCGACGCTCTGGTCGTTTTTCGCATGGTTTATTTTCAGTAATCCGCCCTTTTTCAGGGCGGATTATTTAATTCTGAATTAATTTAATCATTTGATTTATAAAGACTTTTTTATGCTTCAGTGTGTGTTGCAGTGCGGCAGAAACAGTGTTGTCAGTTTTTCGTGCGGTTACGCCCCCAATCAGAGCAGTTGACAGGCCATTTCGTCTGTCGATAAAAAGGTATATAAATTCTCACAAAGGACGAAGATACGTCCTGGGTCTTCCGGTAAAGACCATGCCTGTCATAGATGCTTTCAAATAGCGTACGTTCAGAACTGACCGTTTTCGTGCCATAGCTGTCAACAGGGCGCTGTCTGGTCAGATTATTTCTGTGGTTGTTCTGATCGCGTCTGCATTGATATCAAACGGGAGGCGAGGTGTGTAATGCCGGACTATAACAATAACAAGCAGGCCATTGGCCATCAGTAACTGCGGGAGACCTGCAGATGACAATTAGCCATAAAGCAATAATGAACCATAAAACGACGACGACCCATAGAGTCGCAGCCAACCACCAGAGCGCAGGTGCCAGAGGTGGCCCAGAGCGCAAACTTGATGCAATACGCCGGGTTGGCTTTATGTTGCTGAATAACTTCACCATGATTTCGCTAGCGTCGGCTATTGAGCCGCTGCGTATGGCCAATCAGCTGTCAGGCAAAGAGCTTTATGACTGGTTCACGCTGAGCCAGACGGGTGAACCAGTCGCTGCCAGTGACGGACTGAAAATTACCCCAGACTTCAGTTTTGCTAATGCGGAGAAACTGGATGCTATTATCGTCGTAGGTGGCGTTAATATTACCCGTAACTATAACCAGCAGGAGGTACGCTGGTTGCAGCAACAGGAACGTAAAGGCGTCATTATGGGGGGGGTCTGTACCGGGCCTTATCTATTAGCTGTAGCCGGGTTACTGGATGGTCATGAGTGCAGTGCTCACTGGGAATGCCAGGCATCATTGAATGAAGCCTTTCCAAAAGTTATCAATACTAATCGTCTGTTCAGCTTGTCTAATGAGCGTCTAACCAGTTCTGGTGGTATTGTACCGCTGGATATGATGCTCAGCCTGATCCGTCAGCAGCATGGTGGTGAGCTGGCTGCCGCGATCTCTGAGATGTTTATCTGTGATCGTATTCGTACTGAGCAGGACTATCAGCGAGTGCCCTTACGCCATACGTTAGGTACTACGCAACCCAAATTGATTGAGCTGGTCGCTTTGATGGAAAACAACCTCGAAGAGCCGATCAATCTGGATGAGTTAGCCAGCTATGTTGACATTTCCCGCCGCCAGCTGGAGCGCCTGTTCCAGAAACATCTGGGATGCTCACCTTCGCGTTACTATCTGAAGCTGCGTTTGATGCGTGCGCGTCAGTTGCTACGCCAGACCTCTATGTCGATTATCGAAGTGGCATCGGCATGTGGCTTTGTCTCTACGCCTCATTTCAGTAAATGCTATCGTGCCTACCTGGGCATTCCGCCCCGTGATGAGCGGCGAGGGTTGGCAAGCCAGCGTGGAGACGACTCGGTATTGATGATGACCAGTGATAAAACCGCAGCAAATGATGCCCGCGCTGCGCGTGCTGCGGCCTCTTCCGAAGCGCTGTCAGCCGCACAGTTTGAGCCAAGCTATGGCTCGGTTGCTATCGGTCGCTGACTTGCCCCACACCTTTGGCGTTCGTGCCAAAACTTTGCAGGTGGCACCGTTCGGTGTCACCTGTCGTATTCAGAACACTCCTTCTCTCGTTCTCCATTGATGCTTTATTGCGCAAAAATGCCCGTCATTACTGGCTTTGCGGCATTTAGTGGTGGCGCTTCTGGCATCTTCAATGTCGTTTCTGGTGATCTGCAAAAAACTGTGCTGGATAGACTGAAAATACCTGACGGACAGCGCGCTTACTCGACATGACATACCCTTGAGCCTGTCATCTTGCTGTTCGTTCAGGTGTCTGTTCACCACTGAGGTGGACAGTGTGCAACACGCAACCATAACAAGAACGCACGCCGTAACAGGCGATGGAGAGCAGGTGAGCCAATGAACCCAGCCGAACTGCATAAAGACGCTATCGTTATAGATGGTCTGATCTGTGCCAAGTGGAACCGTGAATTGTTTGAAGATATGGCAAAAGGTGGCCTGACCGCTGCTAACTGCACCGTATCGTTCTGGGAGAACTTCCAGAATACTGTCAACAACGTGGTTGAGATGAACCAGCTGATTGAAGCCAGCAACGACCTGATGCTGAAGGTGAATAGCACAGCGGATATTCATCGTGCCAAAGCAGAAGGTAAAACCGGTGTCATGATGGGCTTCCAGAACGCCCATGCTTATGAAGATCAGATCGGCTACGTACAGGTATTCAAAGACCTTGGCGTGGGTATTGTGCAGATGTGCTACAACACTCAGAACCTGGTTGGTACTGGCTGTTATGAGCGTGACGGTGGCCTGTCCGGTTTTGGTCGTGAAATTGTGGCAGAGATGAACCGCGTTGGTGTGCTCTGTGACCTGTCCCATGTCGGTTCCAAAACCTCAGAAGAGGTGATTCTTGAGTCGAAAAAACCTGTTGCCTATAGCCACTGCCTGCCATCCGGTCTGAAAGACCACCCGCGCAACAAGTCCGATGAAGAGCTGAAATTCATCGCAGATCACGGCGGTTTTGTCGGCGTTACCATGTTTGCCCCGTTCCTGAAAAATGGCATCAACTCCACCATCGAAGACTATGTAGAAGCGATTGAGTACGTCTTCAACATTGTCGGTGAAGATTCCATTGGTATCGGTACCGATTTCACGCAGGGGCAGGATCAGGACTTCTTCGAATACCTGACCCACGATAAAGGCTACGCCCGCCGTCTGACCCGCTTCGGTGAAATTATCAACCCGAAAGGTATCCGCACCGTGGGCGAGTTCCCGAACCTGACTGAGGCCCTGTTACACCGTGGTTTCTCCGAGCAGCAGGTGCGCAAAATCATGGGTGAAAACTGGGTCAACCTGCTGGCGGAAGTCTGGAACGAGAAATAACAACCAACCCTTGTTTGCTCGTCGCAGGATGATTCGCCCTGCGCAGCGCGATACCGAACACAAGCAGTACTGAAAACAAGCAGTACTGAACAGAAACAATAAGAAATAACTTGAGGAATCCCCATGTCTGTACAAACAGCGTCTTCACATGCGCCAGAAATGCCGATCCAGGTTGATGATGAAACCGGCGTATGGACCACCGACGCCCTGCCAATGCTGTATGTGCCGCGTCACTTCTTCGTAAATAACCACATGGGTATCGAAGAGGAGCTGGGTGCTGAGCGTTACGCTGAAGTGCTCTACAAAGCAGGCTATAAGTCTGCGTACTACTGGTGTGAAAAGGAAGCTGAGGAGCACGGTATCTCAGGTGCAGATGTATGGCACCACTACCTCAAGCGTCTTTCCCAGCGCGGCTGGGGCTTCTTTATTACTGAAGAGCTGGATATCGAGAAAGGTACTGCCCGCGTTCGTCTGGAAAATTCTGCCTTTGTTTACCAGTACGGCAAAGTGAATCGCAAAGTTGATTACATGTTTACCGGCTGGTTTGCCGGTGCGCTGGATCAGATTGCAGAAAGCCAGGGCTTGGCCGTACGTACCAAAGCAGAGCAGACCCAGTGTGCAGCGGAGGATGGCTGCGACGTAGGTTACTTTGAAGTAACCCCTGTTTGATCGGGTCGCACCGGTTCAGAAAACAACAACAATAATCTGCTGGCAGCCCAGGGTGAGAATGGGTTGCCAGCAGTACCGTCTGACAAGGCTTTTAGATAAGAGCCGATTTACAAGAGCCGATTTATAAGGGCTAAGTGGGGTTTCCAGATGTCCCAGTTCGATGCAATGTTTCAGCCGCTGAATATCAACAAGCTGACCATCCGTAACCGTGTGGTAAGTACAGCCCATGCTGAGGTGTACGCCACCGATGGTGGTATGACCACCGACCGCTACGTTAAATACTACGAAGAAAAAGCCAAAGGCGGCTGTGGCCTCTGTATCTGTGGTGGCTCCAGTGTGGTGTCTATCGACAGCCCGCAAAGCTGGTGGAGTTCTGTCAATCTCTCCACTGACCGTATTATCGAACACTTCCAGAATCTGGCTGATGCGGTGCATAAGCACGGCGGTAAGATCATGATTCAGATTACCCATATGGGTCGTCGTTCCCGCTGGGACGGTGAAAACTGGCCGAACCTGATGTCACCATCTGGTATTCGTGAGCCGGTTCACCGTGCCACCTGTAAAACCATTGAAGAAGAAGAGATCTGGCGTGTAATTGGTGACTTTGCCAAGGCTGCGGTACGTGCTAAAGAAGGCGGTCTGGACGGGGTTGAACTGTCTGCGGTACACCAGCATATGATCGACCAGTTCTGGTCGCCGCGTGTTAACAAGCGTACAGACCAGTGGGGTGGCAGCTTCGAAAACCGTATGCGCTTTGGTATGGAAGTACTGAAAGCAGTGCGTGAAGCGGTTGGCCCGGATTTCGCCGTGGGTATGCGTATTACGGGTGATGAGTTCCACCCGGACGGCCTCAACCATGATGATATGAAAGAGATTGCGGCGTACTACAACGCCACCGGCATGGTTGATTACTTCGGTGTGGTGGGCTCAGGCTGTGATACCCACAACACCCTGGCCAACGTAATTCCGAACATGAGCTACCCACCAGAGCCATTTTTGCACCTGGCGGCAGGCA
>JAOXSF010000108.1 GCA_025800125.1 Marinobacterium sp. | reverse complement strand
CTTATCTCAACATCCTTGTGGCGTCATCTCTCAAGTTGACCATAATTCTGGTTACTTGAATACTCCATTATGGGAAGATTTTAGTAAGGAATATTTAATATGTCGGCGTTTGTATTTAATGGTTCATCTAAAAACTGGGTTATTCCCGCTGCTGCAATCCCTACAGTCATTTATGGTACTGTGGCTGCTGAACATGTGTTCTTGTCCGAAGGCGCCAGTGCTACGCTGCTAGGGTTTGGCCCGGGTGATACATTAACGTTACCAGGTAGTACGACTGATTATCAGGTGCATCACTCTGGTGCAACCGTATACTTGACACATAAAGGAGGGGCTGTTGTGACGCTGCCAGCAACTCCTGTGGAGACTGTTTTGATATTCTCAGATGCGACAACACATCTGAAACTGAGTGTTGATGCTGGGGTTGTAAACATTGCTGGGCAAGCTATAACAACTGTGGGTACACTACTGTCAGTAAAGCCAGAAGAAGTGCCAGTAGACCCTGCTCCTGTACATATAACCGTACCGGGAAATACCCCTTTGCCACAAGGTGATGGAACAGATATAGCCCATGAAGCACTGGCAACTCAGTTTACCAGTGGTTATGACTCAACCTGGTCTTATGCCAATGATGAAGCCACAAATTCTCTGCTGGCAGGTGCTGCCTGGG
>JAOXSF010000172.1 GCA_025800125.1 Marinobacterium sp. | reverse complement strand
GGTGTGGGGGCTGTATGAGGTTGTCTTCAATGCCGCGCCGGTTGCGGAGGTTGTGCGTACGCTGATGCTTAATGAACAGAGCACGGATGTTGAGTTTGTACTGCCGCGAGGCAAGGCTTAATGGCGATGCAGCGAGTGTTTCTGATGCGCCATGGAATAGCTGAACCTTTCGGCATACGTGAAGATTGTGATCGCGCGTTGACTGAACGTGGACGATTGTTGTTGCAGGCTCAGTTTCAGAGCCGTGCTGATGAGTTGTCCGCCATTAATCGGATTGTTCACAGCCCTTATCGGCGAGCCTCTGAAACAGCAAAAATTGCGGCGCAAAGTCTTGGGGTTGAGCAGTTGATCATTGATGAGCGTTTGATACCAGATGCTGATCCTGTCCATTTGTTGGTATTGCTTGAGCAGCATTTTGACAATCCTACTCTGTATATAACGCATAATCCTTTTGTTGGAAGGCTAATCTCTTTGTTGTGTGAAGGGAGTACCCGCCATGTTGTTCCAGTCGATACGGGAATGCTGGTGATTCTTGAGTGCGAGTGGCCCGCAGCGGGTATGGCTGAGTTGCATGGTTGCTTTGCTGTACCCGAACAGGGCCGGTATTTCTGATTGTATCTTTTTTAATTTTCCCTGGAAAAAGTCCTAAATTTTTTGTTAATCTGCCGATACGGCCGCGTTTATGGAAAAATTACCATAAGATATATTAGGTAGTATTCTGTAAGTACTGCTCGTAGGAGTGTGAACGGCAGTATGGATTTTGCCAGCTACTGATGCGAAGGATATGTTGTATCAGGGGCGGCGCTGTTCACCGGTTTATGTCAGAAGAAAGTGTCGGGCCGGGCGCTTTCTGGTAGGCGACACAACTATCGGCAAGGGATGTCGATTTCATATGCATATATTTGTAGGAAATCTTCCATTTCGGATGTCTGCTCATGAAGTGGAGAAACTTTTTTCTGCGTATGGGGCTGTACGTTCTGTGCGGGTGATTATTGATCGCCACACTGGGCGTTCGCGAGGGTTTGGTTTTATTGAAATGCCTGATCAGGATAATGCGCAGGAAGCGATCAGCATCCTTAACGGTTATGAAATTCAGGGGAGGCCAATCTCTGTCCATATGGCTCACCCGCGAGATGAAGATGAATCGCAGGCAATAGCAGTATAGAGATATAGTTTTCGAAGGTGTTGAGCTTGAGGGGTCGGTATCTTGCTCCGTTTGATCGCATCAGCGTGATTATGCCGGATGTTACTGATGTTTTTATGCAGGTCTTGTGTGTGGTTTCAAGTGAGCTAGCTTGTTAGTGTAGTTAGAATCTGTGAGCGTTGTATTGGCTGGTTTTGCAGTGCAGTACTCTTAAAGTGTCCAAACAGGAAGTTGGTCTTATATCGGATAAGTTTTATGTAAGTATGTGCGTCAGGGGATGGTCAGGCCTCGGCGCACAAAGCCGATGCTGTCCATTTGTTCAAGCCTCTGTGCCAATGGTGGAAATGTGCGAAGATTGATGGAGGGGGTAGTGATTGAGGTGATAGCCGGGTAGAGCGCAAAGTCTGCAACGGTTAGTTCGTTTGCGCATGTGAATTGATGGCCGCTTAATTTATTGGTCAGTGTTTGCCGGAGCAGCCTGCTCTGGTGTTCAAGTTCTATTGGGAGCTGCTGGCTTGACCTCAGAATCTCTTGTACCTGCTTCAGTACTGGCTGCATATCGCTTTGAGCCCAGCATGCACATTGCAGGCTCTGGTCGCGGTTGGTAATCAATTCAGGCAGGAAGCAATCGCTTTTCTCTGCCATATAAAGAAGGATGGGTGTACAGCCAAACACTGCAATAGTGCAAAAATCAGGGGCCTTCGTGGTCAACCAGGGCGGGTGCATAGGTGGGGCTGATCTCCTGAAAGGTGATTGGGTTTTGTGATGGGTCAAGTGTGTCTACTGGGTGTACGCTGCAGTGCAGGCGCAAAGCTTCCAGCATAATCGCTACGCTATGGCCTTGCGCTGTATTCCATGTGTAAAGATTCATCATGGCTGTGATGCTTGGGCTGTTGTGAAGAACTGGTAGATTTGCATCAGCTCCTCTTCGGTAAATGTGATAATGACTAATTGCTGTCCGGGCTTGATCAGGTTTGGGTTTCGTCCCAGCATTCCTTTCTCATAGTTATAGCTGTAAGACTCATTTACTTTTCGCTGAAGAAACTGCCCCAGAAAAGAGCTGCTCATGTCGCTCAGGCGCTCGTCGGCGTTTTCCGGTATGTGGGCCATAGCCTGTATGCGTACCTCGCTACCTGGCAGGTTAATGCCTTCAGCAAAAGAGCGTGTCAGAGCGTTCTGAATGATTCCCCATAGCCCCTGATCATCCTGAGGGTGAACTGCATGGATATAGTAGATTTTATTGGCTGATTTTTCAGGGTGATCCAGAAGTTCTTTGAGGCGAACCTGACGTCCAGCGTCGGGCAGGAGGGAGAGGGGGTGGCTGGTGTGAGTCGTCTCTGTTATCCGGTTTGGTGCTGGTATTGTTGTCACGTTTTCTGAGGAAATTGTCGTATTTTGCAGGTTGCGGGGGTGCGGGGCTGTGGTTACAGAAGTATTTTCTGAGGCTGTGGGGGCTAGTAGTGTAGGGGTGAGCGGTGTGACAGTCAGCCCTGCATCCAGAATAGCGCGTACAGTAACGTTATCAGGCGTTTGCTCGGTAATGTGCTGTGTTGATTGAGTAATGTCTTTGGTGGTGGGCACTGTAGCCGCAACAGCTTGGGCTGGTTGCTCTGTTGTACTGACACCGTGTGTGATAGTGATGACATTCAGTGTTGCTGGTGCAGGATAAAGTGTGGCCGTGTGACTGTTCTGTGGGGCGGTGATAGTGCTCTGTGTATGTTGTGGTTTGGCTGGTGAAGGTTGCTTGTCGGGTACCATTGATGCTGAATAGGGTGTGTCAGGATGGTCAGGCGCTGTTCTATCTGCTAATTGATGTTTTTTTGGGGCAGTAAGTGTTGTCTGGTCGGTCTGAGTCTCGCTCCCTATTACAGTATTATCGCGCTCTGTTGCTGCTGTGGGATTGGTACGGGTTACTCTGGTGGTGTCTTTGCTCTCTGTGATTGAAAAGAGTGGGTTTGTGCTCGAGGCTTGTGCGGTTGCGTGAAGTGGCTCCAGGTTGGCGTCTGTCTGTACACTGATGAGCGGCAGTTGTAAAAGCTGGTCTGCGGTTACAAAGTGTTGTGCCCTGTCAATGTTTAGTGGTGTTTCGGCTGGAGGGCTGATGTCCTGAATATGCCTGCGTGCTTCTGTACGTGCCTTGGCAGGAATTGGGTTTCCCTGTATATCGAGCACCGGAGGGGGTGAAGGAGGTGGTTGAGATACGGTTTTTGACTGTGGTTGCGACTGTGGCTGTAGTTTTAGCCATACTCCGGCTCCGCCTGCCGTAAAAAGCAGGGCAATGATAATGTAGCGCAGCATCCGTTTTCTCCCGTATCCGATACAACTAAACTGACTTTAGCCTGTTTGTGTCATGGGCAAAAGAGAAAGCACGCTGGATGGGTGGGCCACCTGTGGGAGAGGGTGCAGGTAGCCGTGTTTTGCTGTCTGGGCTGTTATTTCAGTTTTTCCCACTGGGTTTCAGATACTCGGATAGCGTCAGCATCGGGGATGAGATCAACAACCTGCCAGGCATCTGTGGTCAGTACATCCAGCATTTCAACTCGACGACGATCTCTAACCTCCAGCTCAATCAGGGTGCCCTCATCTGTGACACCAGAAAAAATCAGGGCGCCATTTTTTACGCGAGTCAGATTTAGCTGGGTGTCGTTGTATTGATACAAATCACTCATTGTATTGTCCTTATCTTGTATCTCTACTTTGTCTTTATGTAGCTTAAAGCAGATTGTTTGTCTTTATTATTTATTAGTAATTAAAGATTATGCAGATAGGCAGGCGCATTTGAAGTGATACTTTATTGGTTGTATTGATGGATTGATTTGTATCATTATTTTGTGGCTTGAAGCTTTGGTGGTGTTCTTTGGGGCTGGGAATGCGCAGGAAATACCTGCAATTCTGAGAGGTGTTAACTGGCGGTTATGTAATTCTCTGCCAGAATGCTGACCAGGGTTGAGAAGATATTGTGATATTGGCCAGGGGTGTCTGATCATGTTTCGCGGGATGCAGAATCTGTTACTGATGATCGCTATGCAGCTGCTGGTTATGCCAGCAGCGTATGCGGTTGAACTGGATGCAGAGGAATATACCTGGTTGCAGTCTCGAGGCGAGATTCGCTATTGCAGTGATTCTGAATGGATGCCATTTGAAGGGCTTGATCGTCAAGGTAATCATATTGGTATAGGTGCTGATTTTATTGCTGAGTTTGCCCGTTTACTGGAGGTGTCTATCAGGCGCGTACCGTCTGATAACTGGGCTCATGCAATGGAGCTGGCAAAAGCGCGTCAGTGTGACTTTCTGTCGTTGACCAATCCGGGAGCTGATCGTGCGCGCTACTTTGAGTTTACGGCACCCTATGTGAGCTTGCCTGTTGTATTGGTAGGGCGGAAAGGTGAGGGCTACATGGATGGTCTTGATGCGTTATCAGGTGAGAGTGTTGCTCTTTTGCGGGGCAGTATTATGATCAGCAAGCTTCAGGCCTTGATGCCTCATATTACCATTCGACAGTATGATTCTTTACCTGAAGCGCTGATTGGTGTCATGAAAGGAGAAGCGCGTGCGGCCGCTGCGCCGCTGTCTGTAGCGCTTTATCATATGCAGAAGCTGGGGCTGACTCAGCTTGAAATCTCCGGGCACACGCCTGTGCAGCTTGAGCTGGGGTTGGCAGTTCGCAATGATGAGCCGCAACTGGTTGGGCTGTTGCGACGTGCAGTGGACGCCGTATCACCTGCAGATCGTACACGTATTATGCAGCGCTGGTATACAGTAGAGCTACAGCAGGCAAGGGACTATACCTTGCTGTTGGGGCTTATCTGTATGCTTCTTCTTGTGCTGATTTTTCTTGTCTATCGTAATCGTATGTCACGTCGTTTTGCTCAGCAGCTGGAGAAAGTTAATGCCAGACTGTCTGATCGTAATCAGCGCCTGGAGCAGGTTTGCAAGCGTGATTACCTGACAGGTGTGCTTAATCGTGTCAGCCTTGATGCAGAGTTGACGCGTTCACTGCAGCGTGCCGTGCAGCAATGCCAGCCGTTATCTCTTATTCTGCTTGATCTGGATCGTTTCAGTCAGGTTAATCGGCGTTATGGGCATCAGGCGGGTGATGTGGTGCTGGTTGAAATCTGTCGTGTTCTGGAGCAGGAAATGCCTGATTGGGTACGGCTGGGTCGTTGGCAGGGAGATCGCTTTCTGCTGATCTGTCCTCGTACCCATGTTCGGGAGGCGCAGTCTATTGCGCGTAAGCTCAGCCTGACGTTGCAGCTGCATCAATATAGCGAAGATGTGCATATCAGTGCCAGTATCTGTATTGCCTGTTGTGATGGGCATGAACGGCCGGCGGTTCTTATGCACGCACTGGAGCGCCAGTTACGACGTGCCAAGGAGGTGGGTCCGCAGCAGCTGGTTGTACTTGAAGAGCCAGGTCAGCATCCGGGAGATTCGCGTGAGCCGGCCGCCTGAGTCAGAACCCAGTCTCTGAAAGCTTCCATGCCGTAGCTCAGAGGGCGGTTTTTCGGGTAAACCAGATAAAACGCTTTGCGAGTATCCAGACTGATGTCAAAAGGAATTATCAGTTGACGTAGCTGTAGCTCTCGCTCAATCAGGCTGCTGTCTGATAATGCAATACCGACGCCTTCCATTGCTGCATTCAGGGCCAGTGAAGTGCTGGAAAAGCGCATGCTTTTCGCTGCGCCGATAATATCTTCCAGATTGTGATGTTCCAGAATTCGAGGCCACTCATCTGAGCGACTGGCAACATGCAGCAGAGTATGATGTTGCAGGTCTTCAGACTGGTGGAGTGGTAAGGTGCTTTCCAGCAGGCGAGGGCTGCAGACAGGAACGACGCAGGTCTGAATAAGCCTGTGATGGTCAACATCCTGCCATTCGCCTGAGCCAAGGTAGATTGCCATATCCATGTCACTATGCTGGAAGTCCGTTCGCCCCATTGTTGCGCTGAGGCGGAGCTCTATGTCAGGGTGCTGTTCCTGAAAGGCGCGCAGACGTGGTAATAACCAGCGGGTTAGAAAAGCGGGTGCCACAGCCAGGTTGATGGCGCTCAGGTTCGGGGCGGTCATCAAGCGTCGTGTTGAACTGTCAATTTCATCCAGAGCATGGCTGATTGATGCCAAGTATTTCTCTCCTGCCGCGGTCAGTGTGGCTTTGCGCTTCTCTCGTCGGAATAACTTTAGTCCCAGAAACTCTTCCAGAGTACGAATCTGGTGGCTAACAGCGGAGGGTGTAACGAATAGTTCTTCGGAGGCTTTGTTAAAGCTGCCAAGTCTTGCTGCTGCTTCAAAGCAGCGTAGCGCATTAAGTGGGGGAAGGTGTCGGATGCTAGCCTCCATCGCATGATATTAATGGTGAAAATATTTCATCATTCAGGTGAAAATCTATCGTTTGTTTGTTAATCAGTTCGACCTTAGTATACACACCATCTTGAGACGGGGAAGCGCTAGACTTCTTGGGTTGTCTGAGTTACAGGGGATTTTGCCTGCAATCATAGCCCGTTTGTAGTGACTTCGCTTTGTTGTTGTATTTTGAATTTGCTGAATTTTTTTGAGGCGTCCCATGCACCCACACTACCAGATTGAAATCCGCGTTAATGCTGACGGCCAGATTGATACCCGTTACTACGCAGAACAGGCACAGATGATGCGTAATGAAGAGATCAAGCGCATGTTTAAATCACTGGTGTGCTGGGTGCAAGGTCTGAAACTCAATTTTGACCGCCAGCCTACGCTGGACTCTGTTTACGGTCACTGATTTCTTGGCATCCTTTGCTGTTTTGGCCCGCTTCGTTTGAAGCGGGCTTTTTTATGCCTGTCCTTCAGCTATTCGTTAGGCGCCAGCTGTTGCCTGAGAAACTGGAAGTCTCGCCCGACAGGGCGGGGAGCAGTCATAATAGCGTAGGTAGCAGAGAGTATTGAAGGTGCCTGCGATTGTCATATCAGGTGGAGTGATATAAATGGAGTATGAGTTTTCGCAAGATATTATCGGTCGGCCAGTTGCACGGTTTTCCATGGGGCATGAGGCGTTCGGGCTTTGGCTGGAGGATGAGCTGAGTTCCTCGGTGTTGGTTTTGTCGTTGCTGGAAAAGTTTGACGGGCTGCGCGGTATGCCATTTCAAGCGCTAAGTTGGGATGGGCGGGAATATAGCCTGCAACTGGAAGGCGATGAGGTGAGTGTGTTGGCAAATGTTTTGATGATGGAGCTGTCTGGCTGGGATAATGATGAGATGGCTCTGTCTGACGAAGGGCAGCGGGCGGCCTGTGGCCAGGAGGACTTTGAGGCAATGTTGCAGCAATGGTTGCAGTTTTTGCGTACGATTGGTTGCTGAGTGGTTTATCTTTGTTGATGCCACATCCGTGCTGTCTGACAGGCCTTCAGGCCTGCCCAGGTTTGGTCTTTTGATCAGGTTTTCGTCGGGCTGGGCTCAGCTTTCCAGCCAGACGTCTCTGGCCCAGTGCCAGATCGTGCTCCAGCTCTCATCTTCGTCAACTTCACCATCTCGCCAGAGGTGTATTTCCCCTTCTTCATTAACAGCGTAATAGTCGCCCTGATGTTCGCAAACGGGTATTAGTTCTCGTGGCAGGCCTACAGACCAGGCTGTTGCTGCCACTTCGGGCAAATATGTGTGTGATTGTGGATCAGTAACTGTGACCGGCTCCAGGCCACCGTAAATCACATCGCTGACTTTGAGCAGGAATTCACGGTATTCATGAGGCAATTGAATCAGAATTTCTTCTTCAATGTCGACCAGCAGGTCTTCATCTGGCAGTTCAAGTGGCACCAGTACGTCTGCGTTCAGATCACGTAGTTTCTGATACACATCTTCCATCAGGGATACCTCGAGTCGTGGTGATCAGGCGGTTATGATAAAGCGGCAGTGTACCATGTTAGTGAATCAGGTAGCGGGTGATACGCCAGTGCTGTTCTTGCTTGTGGAGTGTTATGCGTTCGGTAGCCGTAAGGCGATGCTCGAAACGGGTGTAAAAGTCCAGGTGCACGTAACGTTCGTGCTCATTACTAAGATCTGGATCATCAGTCAGCTTGGCCAGCTGGCGTGAAATTGGCTTGCCTAAAGGGCTGCGGGCATAATCGACAACATTTAGCCAGTCTTGCTGATTGATACGTCGCTGAAAGCTCTTATCTGCACGTTCCCAGCTATGGATGTAATCACCGTGATCAACCAGCTGTAGCCAGTTGCGAGCGATGCGTTCTTCCGGGCTCTGTTCATTGGCGGTAGCCAGATTGATCGTTAATAAGCTGACAGCGATGATGATTAGCAGATTGAGCCCGAGAACAGTTAGTCGTTGATAGATTGAAAAGTGAATCATCCGTTTGAATCCTGCTGGTTTTTGTTTGTTGTGTTAAGTAATACTGTTCTATTGTAAATGTAATTATGGCGTAATCATTGCTTTTATGCAGGGTTTTGGTTCATTTTAAAACATAGTCTTGTTTTAATTTTTGTCGGTACTGGTTTTGTTTATTGAATTTCTTGTTTGAAGTGTGTGGCTATAGCAGAAGGTTTCTGCTTGTAAAAAATGGGAGGATCAAAAGGAAGGGGAGGTACTGGCGGTTGTAAATAGATAGTCACAAAGGTTGTTATCGTCGCAGATATTCGCCCGGTGTGACGCCTAGCAGACGACGGAAGCGATGGATAAATGCTGAAGGCGAGTTATATCCCAGTGCCAATGCAACGCTGGTAACGGCTTCACCTGCTTCCAGTCGTTGTACTGCTTCCAGCATACGTAGCCTTTGACGCCAGTCTCGAAAGCTCATTCCCATCTCTTTCTGGCACAGTCGATTCAGTGTGCGGCTGGTTGCGCCAATCTGGTCAGCCCAGGCCTCCAGAGTACGGTTGTCGTCTGGCTGTGCCATCAGGCGGCTAGCTAACTGAGCCAGCCGGGGGTCTTCAGGCAGGGGAAGCTCAAAAGCCACTTCGCGGGCGGTAACAACCTGATCCATCATACAGTCAATTAACCGCCCTTGCGCACCGCTAGAGTCGTACAGTGGTGGCAGCGTTGACGCTTTTCGGATCAGCTCACGTAATAGTGGAGTAACTTCAATTACGCAGGTTTCTGTGGGGAGTTGTGCCAGCCACGGGTCACCAATATAGAATCCGCAAAAAGAGACACCTGTGCGGCTACGTAATTCATGCTCTATGTGTGGGGGGCACCAGAGTGCATGCTGGGGAGGAATAACGTAGCGGCTGTCTGCGGCGCGTGCCAGCAAAATACCATCTGTAGCAAAAGACAGTTGGCCAAAGGGGTGGTCATGTGCTTCTACAATATGGCTGGCAGGGATCTGCATGACTCGAAAGAAAACTGGGCGTTGTAGTTCGCGTAGCTGTGGTTCAGGCAGGACTTTCCACATAAAATGTCCGATTTGCGTTATGTTATGTCTTGATGCAGCAAGAGCGACAGTGCAGTGCAGCATACCATGGCGAAGCTTTTTTTGGAGACAGGAGTGAGAGATGAGTGTGCATCTCAGTCGAGATCGGGTAACGGTGCCTAAAGTTATTGCTCGCAAAGGTGGGGATAAGCTGGTGGTGCTGACAGCCTATAGCATGCCGATGGCTCAGCAGCTGGACGAGCACTGCGATATTCTGCTGGTAGGCGATTCCCTGGGCATGGTGGTATATGGTCTGCCAAGTACGCTGGCAGTCACCGTGGATATGATGATCAATCACGGTGCAGCTGTTGTGCGTGGCGCGCAGCATGCCTGTGTGGTGGTTGATATGCCTTTTGGCAGTTATCAGGAATCTCCACAGCAGGCTTACCGTAACGCAGCGCGTATGTTAGCTGAAACCAATGCGCAGGCCGTAAAGCTGGAGGGAGGCGAAGAGATGGCAGAGACCATCGCTTTTCTGACAGCGCGTGGTGTGCCTGTGATGGCCCATGTTGGGCTTAAACCGCAGTCTGCCAACAGCATGGGTGGGTTTAAAGCGCAGGGTCGGGATGAGGCAGCCGCGGAACAAATTCTGTGTGATGCCAGAGCTGTACAAGATGCAGGTGCTTTTTCCGTGGTCATTGAAGGAGTTGTTGAAGCAGTTGCAGCACGTATCAGTGAGGCAATCAGTATTCCAACAATTGGTATTGGTGCTTCTGCTGTCTGTGATGGACAGGTACTGGTAACGGATGATCTGGTGGGGATGTTTGGTGACTTTACGCCGAAATTTGTCAAACGTTACGCCGAATTAGGGTCTGCAATGGGAGACGCCGCCCGCCAGTATGCTGCCGAAGTTCGCGCTGGCACTTTTCCGGGGCCGGAGCACTGTTTTGGAGTGGTAACAGCACGGAAATAGCCGGAGTCTGATGATGCTCATGAGTATTTGACAGGTCAGACGCAAAAATCTATGGAGAGCCAGGTGTTATGTGGTTTTAAATAGCCCCCTTCAGCTGACTGAAGCCTGCTTGACAGGTGAGCCAGCTGCGGGGTGTGGCTATTTGTATTGGCTGTTATATCTATATTGGCTGTTATATCTATATTGGTGTTTGTATCTGTGTTGGCATTTGTATCTGGCTATATTGTCGTGGTGTGCTATCGACAAAGCGCCGAAACCAACGATAGAGATGACTCTGGTCGGCATAACCTGTGGCGGTAGCAACATCACCGATTGTGTGTTGCTGCTTTAAAAGGTCGCAGGCTGCGTGGATACGGCATTGGTGCTGGAAGTGTGATGGGCTTATACCGTAATACTTCCGGAAGCTTCGTTGTAGATGGCTGGGGCTGAGTTGACATAGTTGTGCCAGTTCTGTCAGTGTGATGTTCTGGTCGTAATGGGCACGAATATATTCTGCAATCTGATGTATCGCAGGACTACAGTCCGGATGTCTTTCTGTCGAAAGCCCGCTGTCGTATAGTCCTATCTCAAGCAGTAATGTCAGTAATTGCTCCTGTTGCGTCAGTCCTGTTTCGCAAGTCAGTGCAAAACATTGCTTGATAAAACGCGTTGTCAGCGATGGATGTTCTAGCAGTGCATGTTCAAAGCTTAATGCGTCTGTGCAGTCTTCCGCGCCTTCATTTAGCATTTGTCCCAGCCAGTGTTTATCCAGATAAAGCATCAGGTAGCGCCATCCTGCATCTGTTGTTGGGCGACAGGCATGTAGCTCATCGGCGTTAATCAGGCAAAGGTGCCCAGCATGTGTTGCTCGTTTCTGATTGCGATAATGAAAATAACTCTGTCCTTCAAGCAGGCAGCCGATGGAGTGTGTGCGATGGCTGTGGGGCTGGAAACAGCTGTCTGTGTTGGCCGAGTGACGAATCTCCAGCCAGGGAAGTTCTGTTGAGCGGTAAAATTGCTGGATATTGGTCATGCAGGGCATCCTCTATCAGAAACCTGGAATGAAAACCATAGCATGCTGTTCGGTGTAAAGAATTAAAAAAGCGCCACCCGGTGATGGCGCAAAGGAGAGTATGGGTGCTCGGGCAGCACCAGACTCGGGAAGTGTTGTGCTATCCGGTTGCTGGTCAGTCGTTGATCAGCAGAATAACCAGCGTGCGTGGGCCGTGGGCACCCATCTGTAGAGTTTGTTCAATATCGGCGCTGCGAGATGGGCCGGTAATCATATTCACTGTACGTGGCATGCTCTTGCCAAATGTCCCACGTATTTTTTTCCAGGCATCCTCGTACGGGCCGACAATGGTGGAGCGTTTCAGTACCACCAGGTGAACATCTGGCAGGAAGTTCAGGGTGGTCGGGCTTTCACCACGTGAGTGCAGCATCAGGGTTCCGGTTTCGGCAATACCTGCAAAGCTGGTGGTAATGCTGGCCATGTCACCGACCATTGCCACGCGCTGGGTACGCTGAATATCGCCCAGTGGTGACCAGTCCAGTTCGTTCAGTTCGGCATCGCTGCTGCTGATCAGCTCTTTGATTCCGTTGTTCTGTAGCCAGTCTGTTACGGTCTTCGGCACGTCAGCTGTACTGCTTAGCTCAATAATCTCTGCACTTGCTTCCTGTGCCATTGACTTGAACAGTTCGACCTGCTCAGCATGAGGCAGTTGAGAGCGCTTTGGAATCAAGTTATTCGCTTTGGCATTCAGGCGGTTAAACACGGCTTTGCGCTGGGCTTCGCTGGCTTCGCCACGGCCCAGGCCGCGACGGATATTGCTCAGAATCTCTGCTCTGCTCATTGTTTACCCTCCTTCTTGTCGTTCCACTGCTGCATAAAGGTCTTGTCTGTTGGTGTTGGCAGGTCGCGGAAATCGGTCCAGCCGCTCGCCATTGGCAGGGATTTAACTCGACCTTTTTTGCCGCCCAAGGTGCGCATAAACCAGTTGGATGCTGTAGACAGTTGCCGGTAGAGAGTTGGACGTTTGGCAAAAAAGCCCCAGCCTGCCAGCCCCCAGCGAACGGCTTTCGGGCTCAGGTGTTTTTCAAACTCGTTATTACGCCAGTGACGCATCAGCTTGGGCAGTGGAATGCGAACCGGGCAGACCTCTTCACACTTGCCGCAGAAGGTGGAAGCATTTGGCAGGTTGCCTGCTTTTTCGATACCGATCATCTTCGGTGTCAGTACGGAGCCCATCGGGCCCGGATATACCCAGCCGTATGCGTGGCCACCGACAGAGCCGTACACCGGACAGTGGTTCATACAGGCAGAGCAGCGGATGCAGCGCAGCATCTCGTGGAATTCACTGCCCACCATTTCACTGCGGCCATTGTCAACCAGCACTACATGGAAGTTTTCCGGGCCATCGGCATCACCTTCGCGGCGTGGGCCGGTGGAGAGAGTATTGTAGACGGTAAACTCCTGACCGGTTGCCGAGCGGGCCAGTAGACGCAGGAACAGAGTCATATCTTCCAGGGTTGGTACCACTTTTTCGATGGAGGTGATTACGATATGGGTTTTTGGCAGTGTCTGGGTCAGATCACCGTTACCCTCGTTGGTAACAATAATGGTAGAGCCGGTTTCTGCCACGAGGAAATTTGCACCGGTGATACCTACGTCTGCTGCAACAAATTTGTTGCGTAGCTCTTCGCGGGCCTCCTGCATCAGTACGGCAGGGTCGTCGGATTTTGGTTTGCCGTGTTTCTCGTGGAAAATCTCCGAAACATCGGACAAATTGAGGTGAATCGCTGGCGCTATGATGTGACTTGGATGATCTTCACGTAATTGCAGGATGTATTCACCCAGGTCGGTTTCCACCGGCTGAATGCCGTTAGCTTCCAGGTATTCGTTCAGGTTGGTTTCTTCCGACACCATGGATTTGCCTTTGGTGACGGTTTTGGCATTTACCTGTTTGCAAATATCCAGAATGATCTTGTTGGCATCGTCGCCGGTGCGGGCCCAGTGAACATGGCCACCGCTCTCCTGCACTTTGGACTCGAACTGCTCCAGGTAGATATCCAGATTTTCCAGAATATGGTTTTTCAAATCCCGCGCTTCATCACGCAGGTCATGGAATTCTGGCATTCGCTCAACGGCGATAGCACGTTTTTCCGGGAAGCCAGCGCGCAGCTTACCCAGTGCGCGTTGCAGGCCTTCCTCTTTCAGAGCGGTGCGGGCGTTTTCTTTAAATTCAGGGCTTCTGATCTGCATGGTTCTCTCCCGCCTTAAGCCTGTTTTCCGAGGTCATATACGGCCTCAGCGATTGCCGGGGTATCGGTCATACCGGCCAGTACTTCCACAACATGGCGGGTTTCCAGTGGTTTGCCTTCACGCTTGAGTTTGCCTGCGATGTTCATCAGACAGCCCAGATCACCGCCTAGCAGTGTTTGTGCACCGGTTTCATCAGCGAAGTCTGTCTTATTACTGACCATACGGTTGGAAATATCCGGGTATTTCACGCAGAAAGTGCCGCCAAAGCCGCAGCAGGTTTCCGCTTCAGTCATCTCGGCCAGTTCGGTACCTGCAACTTTATCCAGTAGTTTGCGTGGTTGTACTTTAACTCCCAGCTGACGCAGGCCGGAGCAGGAGTCATGGTAGGTGACTTTTTGATCGAATTGCTGCTCCAGTGTTGCTAGCACTTCGTCAAACTTCATCACATCCACCAGGAAGGAGGTGATCTCGAAGGCGCGTGCTTTCAGGTCTTCTGCGCGGGCTTTCCATGGATCGTTGTCATCGAACAGGTCGGCATAGTAGTGCAGCATGCCGATACAGGAGCCGGATGGCCCCACAACATATTGATAACCATCGAAGGCCTGGATGGTCTGTTTCGCAATGTCACGGGTAGTTTCGCGGTCGCCGGAATTAAAGGCAGGCTGGCCGCAGCAGGTTTGTTGTTCAGGTACTTCGACAGTGCAACCTGCTTGCTCTAGCAGTTTTACCGTGGCAAAGCCGATAGTTGGACGAAACATATCGACCAGGCAGGTCACAAACAGACCGACCTGAACAGGTGTGTTGGTTGTAGACATGGCACTCACCGTTTTTTCTTATAGGACTACCTGCCTGTGTCGGGCTGGCTATTCTATGACAGCCTGGAGGTAGTGAAGCGATGGCTTTACGATAGGCAGCAGGCCCACATAAATAAATGCTACACTGGTAACTGGTCTGACCATTTTTATGTTTGCTGATGTGCTTGTGTGTATGACGCTTGCTCTGCCTACCCCCTCTTTTGTGTAAGCGTTGTAAGCCGTTTTTTATGCAGCGGGCAGATATGCGCTGGCCATTTCAGGCCTGTGTTTGCTGGCCGGTCTTTAGATGCGGGCAGATTGTTATATGGTGTCGGACTATCGGCAGGCAGGTCGTTGTATGAAAGTTGCAAAAGTCCAATCCTTTACAATTCAGTCTGTTACGATGATGGTTGTGCTCTGATGATAAATACTAGACCTCGCCTTGCGACTACGTTGATTAACGATTTGAAGGCTCAGATGTTGCGTGGCGAAATTCGTCCAGGTGATACGATGCCTTCACAGCGAGGGTTAGCTGAAAAGTATGGCTTGTCGCGTTCAACAGTACGAGAAGCATTTTTTCAGCTTGAAGTTCAGGGCTTGATTGACACCCGGCACGGTGCAGTGTGCCGTGCGCGTAACCTGTTGGCTTCGCATCTTGATATGCCACTTGAAGGTGTGGGTGATAATCCTGAGTTTCAGTTACAGGTACTGGAAGCGCGTGCGGCCCTTGAGGGAGAAGCTGCCTGGTACGCAGCGAAGCGTGCCAGTGATGATGAGCTGGTTGCATTATCGCAGGAATACCACCGTATGCAGGCGCGTAGTCGTACGGGTGAGACTACGTTGGCCAAGGCAAAAGACGATTTGCGTTTTCACACCATGATCGCAGAGGCCAGCCACCATCTGTTAATCATTTCTTTTAGTCAGATCTTTTATGAGCGTTACTTTAATGCCATCTATGGTGTGCTGAACCGTACGCTAATTCGCTATGGTCGCTACCCGGATGGTATTCGGGCACAACATGCCAGTATTCATCAGGCCTTACAGCAGCGTGACTCAGAGAGCGCCCGCGTTGCTGCTCAAGAACATATCTTATATACCCGTAGGCAACTGGAAGGCGTTGAGTAATAAGAAGCGTCGGGTAATGAGGAATAATACCCTGAATACTACGGCTTATTTTCCTGAATGTTCATGTTATTCTTCAGATGCCGGAAAAACAGTCGTTATGTGATAATGGTAACGGATTTTTGCAGCGCAGCAGATTAGCGTAGCTATACCTGATTGGTGTACAATCCGGCCCCCTCGCACGGTACCTGGTTTGTACGGTGTGTTATTAACCCTTTAATTTTCTTCAGATTTACTTATGTGGCCTGTCGTATGGGTCACCACTGAGAGGAATTTTCATGCCTGTAATTACTCTTCCTGATGGCAGTCAGCGTAGTTTTGACTCTGCTGTAAGTATTCTCGATATTGCAATGGATATCGGCCCGGGCTTGGCCAAGGCTACTGTATGTGGTCGTATTGATGGTCAGCTGGTTGATGCTTGCGAACTGGTCACCGAAGACGCGAAAATCGAGATTGTTACGGTAAAAGATCAGGATGGGCTGGACGTTGTCCGTCACTCTTTTGCTCACCTGGTGGGTCATGCGGTCAAGCAGCTATACCCAACTGCACAGATGGCAATTGGTCCAGTTATCGAAGACGGCTTCTACTATGACATCGACTACGATGAGCACTTCACTCCTGAAGATCTGGAGAAGATTGAGAAGCGCATTAACGAGCTGATCAAGAAAGACTATGACGTTATCAAGAAGATGACGCCAATTGCTGACGCGCGCAAAATTTTTGAAGACCGTGGTGAGAGCTACAAAGTTCAGCTTATCGACGATATGGACGAGTCCATTACCGAAGTTGGCCTGTACTACCACGAAGAATACACCGATATGTGTCGCGGCCCGCACGTGCCAAATACACGTGTTATGCGTTCTTTCAAACTGATGAAGCTGTCTGGTGCTTACTGGCGTGGCGACTCCAATAACAAGCAGTTACAGCGTATCTACGGTACTGCCTGGGGTGATAAGAAAGCGCTAAAAGCGTACCTGACTCGCCTGGAAGAAGCAGAGAAGCGTGACCACCGTAAACTGGGTAAGCAGCTTAACCTGTTCCACTTGCAAGAAGAAGCGCCGGGCATGGTGTTTTGGCATCCAAATGGCTGGACGCTGTATCAGGAAATTGAGCAGTACATGCGTAAGCAACTGCGTCGCAATAACTATGTAGAGGTAAAAACACCTCAGGTTGTTGAGCGTACATTGTGGGAAAAATCTGGCCACTGGGACAAGTTCGCAGAGCAGATGTTTACTACGCATTCTGAGAGCCGTGATTTCGCGGTTAAGCCGATGAACTGCCCATGTCATATCCAGGTATTTAACCAGGGTCTGCGTTCTTACCGTGATCTGCCGCTGCGTATGGCGGAGTTTGGCTCCTGTCATCGTAATGAACCGTCCGGTGCGCTACATGGTATCATGCGTGTACGCGGCTTCGTACAGGATGATGGCCATATCTTCTGTGCTGAAGACAGTATCCAGGATGAAGTATCTGAGTTTATTCGCTTGCTGCATGAAGTTTATGCAGACTTCGGTTTCACTGAAATTCTGTATAAGCTGTCTACTCGTCCAGAGAAGCGTGTTGGTAGTGATGAGGTGTGGGACAAGGCAGAGAAAGCGCTGGCTGATGCGCTGGATGCTGCGAATCTGGATTGGGACCTGTTGCCAGGTGAAGGTGCATTCTACGGTCCTAAGATTGAATTCTCCCTGAAAGATTGTCTGGGCCGTATCTGGCAGTGTGGTACTGTGCAGGTCGACTTCTCCATGCCGGGACGTTTGGGTGCGCAGTTTGTTAACGAAGCGGGTGACCGTGAAACACCGGTTATGCTGCATCGTGCAACATTGGGCTCTTTTGAACGTTTTATCGGTATTTTGATTGAAGAAACGGCGGGCGCTCTGCCAACATGGCTGGCACCAACCCAGGCTGTCGTTATGAATATTACCGACAAACAGGGTGAGTATTGCCAGAATGTTGCTAACCGATTGGAAAATCTCGGATTTCGTGCCACTGCGGACTTGAGAAATGAGAAAATCGGGTTTAAGATTCGCGAGCGAACTCTACAGAAGATTCCATATTTGCTTGTTGTAGGGGACAAAGAGGTTGAGTCAGGAGCTGTTGCTGTGCGTACGCGTACAGGTGAAAATCTTGGCACTATGAGCCTTGAAGAATTTGAAAACTTGCTGGGCCAGGATGTGGCTCGCAAGGGCCGTCAGGCATAAATCCACCTATCAGGAGATAGAACCATCAGGCGCGATAACAGAAAGGGCCAACGCCGCGAGCAACGCCCGCCGATAAACGAGAATATTCGAGCACGCGAATGTCGACTCATCGGGCCGGACGGCACTCAGATTGGCGTTGTGCCGCTGCGTGAAGCTCTGGAAGCTGCGCAGGAAGTGGAACTGGATCTAGTACAGATTTCTGATGCTGACCCGATTGTTTGTAAGGTGATGGACTACGGTAAGCACCTTTACGAGCAGAAGAAGCAGGCTAACGAAGCCAAGAAGAAACAGCACCAGATTCAGGTGAAAGAAGTTAAATTCCGTCCTAACACGGAAGATGGAGATTATCAGGTAAAACTGCGCAACCTGATACGTTTCCTTGAAGCAGGAGACAAAGCCAAGGTAACCCTGCGTTACCGCGGTCGTGAGATGGCTCACCAGGACCTGGGTATGCAGCTGCTCAAGCGCGTTGAGGAAGACCTCGGCGAGCTGGGTGTTGTAGAACAGCGTCCAAAAATGGAAGGCCGTCAGCTGATCATGGTGATTGCTCCGAAGAAGAAAAAGTAACCCGCGTTACTTATAAACCCGCGGTCGTGCCGTCAGGTGCTGCTGCGGGTTTTACGTTCCGGGTGAACACAACTTAACGAATGCGTGGAGATTTTTAGACATGCCTAAAATCAAATCTTGCCGTGGCGCGGCAAAGCGTTTCAAAAAAACTGCTAACGGCTTCAAGCACAAGCAGTCTTTCACTAGCCACATTCTGACCAAGAAGAGCACTAAGCGTAAGCGTCAGCTGCGTCCTCTGAAGCAGGTTCACTCTGCTGATCAGGCGCTGATCCGTCGCATGCTGCCGTACATCTAATTGGCTTTTTAACAGAATTCAGTGAAAGGAAATTATAAATGGCTCGCGTAAAACGTGGTGTTATTGCTCGTCGTCGTCACAAGAAAGTCCTGAAGCAGGCAAAGGGTTACTACGGTGCTCGTTCCCGTGTATTCCGCGTTGCAAAGCAGGCGGTAATCAAAGCTGGTCAGTACGCATACCGTGACCGCCGTCAGCGTAAGCGTCAGTTCCGTGCTCTGTGGATCGCTCGTATCAATGCAGCAGCTCGCATCAACGGCCTGTCTTACAGCCGTTTCATCGCTGGTCTGAAAAAGGCTAACGTTGAAATCGACCGTAAAGTACTGGCTGATCTTGCTGTACACGAAGCGAACGCATTTGCGGCTGTTGTAGAGAAAGCGAAAGCTGCTCTGGCATAAGCCCACCCGCCTGCCTATGTCGCTTTAATAACGGCGAACATAACAGGTAAGCGTTTATTAAATAGGGGAAGGGTGAAAACTCTTCCCCTGTTTTTTTGTCTGTCTCTGTTGAATCTATCCATTAATCAGGGAAAGGGCCTTTCCCGGGTAGCTTGAACAGAGATAGACCCTTGTTAATTTTCGGAGCCGGAAATGGAAAACATTCAAACCCTGCTGGCTGAAGGCGAAGCCGCCGTTGCCCAGGCGACCAGCGTTCAGGAGCTGGACCAGGTACGTGTTGATTATCTGGGTAAAAAAGGCCAGCTGACTGCGCTGATGAAAGGTCTGGGCAAGCTCTCTGCAGAAGAGCGTCCGGCTGCTGGCGCGCGCATCAACGAAGCCAAGCAGGCGCTGCAGGATAAGCTGTCTGCACGTAAATATGATCTGGAAACTGCGGCCTTGGCTGAACGCCTGGCAGCTGAGAAAATCGACGTAACTCTGCCGGGCCGTGGTGAAGAACTGGGTGGCCTGCACCCGGTAACCCGTACTATGCAGCGTATTGAACAGTTCTTTGCTGGCATCGGCTACAGCGTTGAAGAAGGTCCGGAAATTGAAGATGACTACCACAACTTTGAAGCGCTGAATATTCCTGCGCACCACCCGGCGCGTGCTATGCACGATACTTTCTACTTCAATGCCAATACCCTGCTGCGTACCCATACCTCAGGTGTGCAGGTACGCACCATGGAGAAACAGCAGCCGCCAATCCGCATCGTCTGCCCTGGCCGTGTATATCGCTGTGATTACGATCAGACCCACTCTCCGATGTTCCACCAGGTTGAAGGTCTGTTGGTAGATAAAGAGATCAGCTTCGCTGACCTGAAAGGTACGCTAGAGCAGTTCCTGCGTGAGTTCTTCGAAGAAGATCTGGAAGTGCGTTTCCGTCCTTCCTACTTCCCGTTCACTGAGCCATCCATCGAAGTGGATATCAAGCGCCAGGACGGTAAGTGGATGGAAGTACTGGGTTGTGGCGTTGTGCACCCGAAAGTATTTGAGTCCGTAGGTATCGACCCGGAAGAGTACACCGGCTTTGCATTCGGTATGGGTGTAGAGCGTCTGGCGATGCTGCGTTACGGCGTTAACGACTTGCGTCTGTTCTTCGAAAACGATTTGCGCTTCCTTGGTCAGTTCCGCTAAGCGCGTTGAGCAACCCGAGCCGCCTCTGTATCGCCGGTCATCAGTAATTCAGGTGGTGCATTGAGGTCAGATCAGCAACAGAATTTTTGGATCAGATAAACGATGAAATTCAGTGAAAAGTGGCTGCGCGAGCTGGTTAACCCGGCCATCAGCACCCAGGAACTGGTAGATCAGGTCACCATGGCAGGCCTGGAAGTGGACGAAGTCGAAGCGGTTGCCGGTGATTTCGGCGGCGTAATCGTGGGCGAAATCCTGAAAGCGGAACAGCACCCGAATGCAGACAAGCTGCAGGTGTGCACCGTTTCTAATGGCAGCGAAAAGATTCAGGTTGTCTGCGGTGCACCAAACGCACGTGCAGGCCTGAAAACAGCGTTTGCAACCGTTGGTGCTGAGCTGCCAACGCCAGACGGCAAGCCATTCAAGATCAAGAAAGCCAAACTGCGTCAGGTAGAGTCTTTCGGCATGCTGTGTGCGGCATCCGAACTGAGCATCTCTGAAGATGCAGATGGCATCATGGAGCTGGCAGCGGATGCACCGGTAGGCATGTGCTTGCGTGAGTACATGGGACTGGACGACCGGGTGATTGATGTAGACCTGACACCAAACCGTGGTGACTGTCTGTCTATCCGTGGTCTGGCCCGTGAAGTAGGTGTACTCAACAAAGCACCAGTTGAGTTCGTCGAGGCGGGCGAAACTGCACCGCAGATCGATGACACCTTTGGCGTTGAGCTGGAAGCATCCGAGCAGTGCCCACGCTACGTTGGTCGCGTCATTCGAGGTATCGACCCGAAAGCGACCACGCCACTGTGGATGGTAGAGAAGTTACGTCGTTCTGGCGTACGTTCTATCGACCCGGTTGTGGACGTAACCAACTTTGTTCTGCTGGAACAGGGTCAACCGATGCACGCCTTCGATCTGGACAAGCTGTCCGGCAAGATCCTGGTGCGTATGGCACAGCAGGATGAAGATCTGAAACTGCTGGACGGTTCCGACATCAAGCTGAATGCAGATACGTTGGTTATCGCCGATGATAACGGTGCGGTTGCCATGGCCGGTATCATGGGTGGTGATTCTACGGCGTGCACCGAAAAAACCACCAATATCTTTCTGGAAGCCGCGTTCTTTACACAGCTGGCGATTGCTGGTCGTGCCCGTTCTTACGGCTTGCACACGGATTCCTCCCACCGCTTCGAGCGTGGCGTAGACTGGCAGCGTCAGGTAAATGCTGTCGAGCGCGCAACTGAACTGCTACTGGATATCGTCGGTGGTGAAGCAGGCCCTGTGACTGAAGTGGCTTGCGAAGCAGATCTGCCGAAGCCTGCTCAGGTTACTCTGCGTCACCGCAAGGTAAACAGCATGCTGGCGTTCGAAATGCTTGCAGAAGAGATTGAAGAGATTCTGACTCGTCTGGGTCTGGGTGTCGAGAAAGCGGGTGATGATGAGTGGATTGTGTCCGTTCCATCCTACCGTTTTGATATCAGTATCGAAGTAGACCTGATCGAAGAGTTGGCACGTGTATACGGCTACAACAACCTGCCGGTACGTGTACCGACTGCCTCCTTGCCATTCAAGGCGGATCGCGAGTCTGAAGTATCCATTGACCGTATCCGTCGTAATATGATAGGCCGTGGTTACCAGGAAGCAATTACCTATAGCTTTATTGAAGCTGGCCTGGCGAAGAAGTTTGACGATCAGTACGAAGCGGTAGCGCTGGCGAACCCGATCTCTGCTGAGATGGCGGTGATGCGAACCACTCTGTGGCCAGGTTTGGTGAAAGCGGCGTTGTACAATCAGAACCGTCAGCAAACCCGTATCCGTCTGTTCGAAACCGGTCAGCGTTTCCTGCCTCAGACTGGTGAAGCCGAAAGTGACCAGATTAAACAGCAGAACGTAATTGCGGGTCTGATCACCGGTCGTCGTCAGCCGGAAGGCTGGAGTGCGGATGCCAGCACTGTTGATTTCTACGATATCAAAGCAGACCTGGAATCCCTGTTGGCGTTGAGTAGCGCGACTGATCAATACCGCTTTGTACCGGCTGAGCACGTTGCACTACACCCGGGTCAGACCGCTGCAATTGAACGTAACGGTGAAGTTGTTGGCTACATTGGTGCACTGCACCCGAGCCTGAGCAAGGATCTGGGCCTGAATGGCGATCTGTTCCTGTTTGAGCTCTGTCTGGATACGCTGCGTGATGGCGTACTGGCTGTGTTCAACGAGCTGTCCAAATTCCCTGAGTCCCGTCGCGATATTGCTTTGGTGATGGATGAGGCCGTTTCCTTTGAGCAAATACGTAGTATCGTGGTTGAGCAGGGCGGCGAGTTCCTGCAGGATGTAACGTTGTTTGATGTATACCGTGGTAAAGGCATTGAGCAAGGTCAAAAATCTCTGGCGCTGGGATTGACCTGGCAGCACCCGGCTCGCACATTAAATGATGAGGAGATCAACGGCGCTGTAGATGCAATATTGAGCACATTGGCTGATGGTCTGGGTGCTACGCAGCGTTGATATTTTGGCCATTCTGACAGCATAGTTTTGCCGTTGGCATGACTAAAAAGCCCTCACTTCCATCTGGAGTGAGGGCTTTTTTATGCTGCAAATGTGTTCTTTAAAAAGTGGTATTTTATACGTTATAACTCGCCAACATATTGAATCAGATGAAAAAATTCAGTTTTCTTACTTGACCTGCCAGAGACCATAACGCACTCTTAATAGTGACTAAACCGACAGCATCGTTGATGCTTTCTGCAGTTATCTACCGTTAACGGCAATGACCTGACAGCAAACAGTCACAGGGGTGGGTGATATGAGCTCTTTGACCAAAGCAGATATGGCCGAGCGCCTTAATGCAGAACTGGGTCTTAACAAACGCGAAGCAAAGGAAATGGTGGAGTCCTTTTTTGAGGAAATCCGCTTGAGTCTGGCAGCCAATGAGCAAGTGAAGTTGTCTGGCTTTGGTAATTTTGACCTGCGCGATAAGCGCCAGCGTCCAGGTCGGAACCCAAAAACAGGGGAAGAGGTGCCTATTTCAGCACGCAGGGTTGTTACCTTTCGTCCGGGGCAGAAGTTAAAAGACCGGGTGGATGAATACTCCAGTCAGGTCGTGGAACTCTGACAGGTTGGATATTGAATACCCGGCTTTACCTTCTCGCCGTTATTTTACGATTGGTGAGGCTGCAAAGCTCTGTAATCTGAAGCCCCATGTGTTGCGTTACTGGGAGCAGGAATTCAGGCAAATTCGCCCTGTACGGCGTAATAATCGTCGTTACTATCAGCACCGGGATATTTATCAGTTACGCCAGGTGCAATCTCTGTTACATGAGCAGGGCTATTCCATCGCAGATGCGCGGCAGTGGTTGTCTGAAAACAAACGACCGAAGAAAGAACCAAAGAAGCAAGTGCAACAGCCCGTTATGACTACGGTTGCGTTAACGCCTAAGCCTAAGCCTAAGCCTGAGCAACTGTTGCAACAGACTCTGACAGAACTTGAGGAAGTGCTTAACATATTGAAATCTATCTAAAAAGACTTCACATCGTATATATCTCGAGGTAAGATGCAGTTCCTCTTTTGAGCTTGTCGGGGCGTAGCGCAGTCTGGTAGCGCACCTGCATGGGGTGCAGGGGGTCGCAGGTTCAAATCCTGCCGTCCCGACCAATTAAGCTCTAAAATCAATAAGTTACATGCTGTTGCTTCCCTGCGTTTTTTGTACAAGCAAAACATAAGCAATATACAAGCAAAACCCTACCTTAAATTCAGACTTGCAGCAGCCTCAGTCCACCGGATTTCATCATGTCCAGCATCATAGTTTCTGGTCATTTTTTCTGTTGAATGGCCAGCCAGTTGCTGTGGGTCTATACCCTGATCTTTATATAGCTTGATACCCAGCGCTCTTATTTCGTGAAACGTCGGTCGCTCTGCAGCAGGCATATTTGCCAATTGTTTATCGGTTATCAATTTAAACTGGCGAGACACCATTTCCGGTTTTATCTGTGTCCAGTGCTGCATACCCTGACGCTTAATAATCTTCTCTGGACGGCGGTGAACGATAAACGGGCTGTTGGTGCTATCGCGGCAGCGTTTCAGTACTGTGCTTAATTCAGGACCGATAGCGATACGGAGATAGCCAGTATCATGCTTCTTCGTTTTACCTTGAACGACATACAGAGCCCCATCGCGTATATCATCAAACTTCATCAGAGTAATATCTTCCCGACGTTGCAGAGTCAGCAGGGCAATATCCATTGCATTCTGCAACCAGAATGGTGCAGCGGCCCTGATCGCCTTGAACTGATCCAGCGTCAGGCGCTTACGTGCCTTTTTCTCTTTGCGCTTCAGTGTGATCTCTGCGGGGTTATCCGGGCAGAGGCCGCGTGACATTCCTACCCTGAACAGATCAGTGGCAACCTGTCGTAGCTGGTTGGCCACCCGAGGTGTCTGCTGGTCCATCAGTGCTGCGACATCATGCACGGTGATTTCATCAAGGGGTTTATCGTTATACGTGCTCAGCTTTCTGAAATTCCGCTCGTACATCTCTATCGTTGCGGGGCTGTACTCACGGTCGGGCAGGATGTTCTCCTGCATCCATTCGATATGCTGGCTCAGGGTTACTGAGCCAAGTACGTTGCTGACCAGGTCATTAGGTGTCATCAGCAAGGCATTCAACTGCTTGGCCGCTGCGATCGCCTCGGCCTTATTAGTGCCCATACCGTGGAACTTGCCTGTAACAGGATGGCGGTATCGGTACGTCTTACCGCCATTGTTCTGATACAGGTTTGCGGGCAGGGCTTTGTTCTTCGGTCTGCGTGGTCGAGGGCTCATGAGGCTTGCAGTACCTTATCAACCAGCGGGTTACCGGTTTGCTGCAAACTGCTGATATCTACGTAGTGAACTTTACCAATCACCTTACCAGGCAGATCACCGTCACGAATCCAGCGGCGGATTGTTGAAGCAGCAGGCTGTGAGCCTTTAACGAAATATTTTTCGCGGTATTCAGACGCTTTCATATAGGCGGGTTTCATACTCTGCTCCTTCAGAATTTCTTCCCATGTTTATGGGGTCTGCTGTTGTTGAATCTGGCTTTGGCTTCTATCGCTTCGGCCAGCCTCAGGTCTCGCTGTTGGGCGTAGTCCATGATTCTGATAACAGTGTCTGCAAGCTCAACTTCGAGGTTGCTGAAGCCGGGAAGATGGTGATCGGGTGGGTTGCCGGTACGCAGGGCTTCGAGTGCTTCTGATAACTCAGAATGCATTAGTGCGATTACTTCGCCGTCGCTGCGCTGGCTGTCCCACCATCCTTTCTCGTTGGCAGTGGCGTTAATTTTTGCGGCCAGGTTGTTGAATTCAGTGATAAATCCCATGTTTTATTTCCTTATATCAACGCCTGTTGTGCAGGCTGTGTCTTGTTTAGTTGTCAAGGCTGTGTGCTTCTTCAATCGCTGTAGTCAGTTCTTTTGCGATATCGATAGGAATTCCTTCTATATCCTCCTTATCGATCTGGCGTCCGGTTTCTTGTTCAACTATGAGGGCGCTGATCAGGTTCAGAGACTTCTTTGCTGCCGTGCGCATAATGCGATATTGCAGCTGTTCCTTTGTTTCGTGTTCTGGTTCGTTGGCCATCAAACCACCTCCCATTTCTTCAGCTCTACAGGTACGCCAATACCCAGGGTTTTACACAGCACCACGGCTGTGCTGTTGATGCCTGCTGCGGTTTTGCAGAGTCTGCCGTTCACCAGGCAGGTGCCGTTCCAGCAGGGGGCTGTGCGGTGGGTGTCGATGATGCTGAGGGGTTGCAGGCCTGCGTTAAGGTCGATACCGTTGTGGGCCAGTTGATGCTGGATCAGGTGGCTTCCCGCGCTAACCAGTCGCCCGCTTTTCTGGCTGCCGCATCTATACGTAGGGACAGGCAATTTGTTTAATGCGGCACGGCTGTAAGCTGTTTTTTTGTCCAGTCCGAAATATTTGTCAGCCAGATCTTCAAGCGGAATCTCTGCTGCACCGAACTCTGCTAACAGTCCGAAATATGTTGATCCCTGCATTATATAGTCTCCTCGCTCATCACCTCTTTCGGAGTTGTTCTATCAATCCGGCCAGCGACACCTGGCGGCTTGTGGTTGTCAGGTCGGCAGGATGCGATTGCTGCGATGCCTTCGTTAAAGCGCAGGTACAGAGTGTGATTTTTGGCGGATGCGGCCAGTTCGATGTTGGTGAAGTTTATGAACAGAAGTAACAAATGAGATTGAAAGTGCATCCCGTCAAAGAGTGGGTCTGTTATCAAGGTTGATGTATCCGGGTAAATCAGACCGTGGCCGTAGCAGATCGGGCAGGTGTGGCTATTGTGTTTTTCAATATTGCCACAGCCACATTCTTCCGGCGTGGCTGGGTAAGGGCAGTTATTGCATGCAACGTAAGCTGCTTTGCCAGTGCGCCAGCAGGCTGGACACGTTTTGTCACGGATGTATGGAGGTATCTCGGACCAGGTGATATCGGTATCACTGATTGAGTGCCAGTCCAGCCCATCGGGTGGTGTAACAATGCTGGCTGCATCTTTGCTGCGGGTTATATCTGTATGTATACCGCGAATAGCGAGGGCTGAAGCACCATTAGTGGCATACGTGAAGCCGTTCTCATACCAGGGTTCACGCAAATGTTCGCGTAGATCGTGGGGTTTGCAGAAGCTGGGCCAATCAATAACTGGCGCTATCCATTCATCACCAACAGCACCGGGTATTTCGTGGGGTGTGATTGCTTGCATAGTTTAATCCCTCAAATCAACGCCTGTTGTACAGGCTGTCTGGCGGCTGGGCGGTTGGGGAGTTCTGTAATCAGAACGCCTTCATCCTGTAGGT
>JAOXSF010000088.1 GCA_025800125.1 Marinobacterium sp. | reverse complement strand
CGCCTTCCACAAAGGCGGAAAAGGCTTTGCCCCGTGGTCGCACCACAGCAATCAGCCCTGCTGGCCCGGAGCTGGCCGTCTTCTCCACGCTTTCACCAAGGAGCGGCTTGCTTGGTGTGCTGCTACGCTAAAGCGCTTTGCCGGCATGGTGGACAAACGGCACTGCGCGACTGCGGTAATGAAAAACCTGTCTGTATATGCTGACTTCTGGGCCCAAAGCTGAAAAATATAGGGCTGCGGAAGGAGAGGCCAAAAAACGACAATGGCAAGGGCTTCCCTGTACAATTGTTGTCAAGGAAGGCGGCGTGTTGTGTCAACTCCTGCGAGGTCGCTATATTTAGACAAAAGGACCATTCAAAAGGATCGTGGTTTAAGTCTGCTTCTGAGTCTACATGTATATACAAAGAAATATGTGCATATAAAAAGGAGGTACCGGTTGACTTTTTTATCTGGCCGCTGGTCACTGCTGGGCGTCACCTGTGCCTCACCACGTAGGATGCAAGCGGCTGCTGGTTCGAGTTGATCCACAGGCGCACAACACGCCAGAGAAGCCTCGGTAGGTAAACGCCATGGTGAGGACAGGCGGGTGACAAGGCACTGCTTCGCTGGCCCATGGCTCGTATGGGTTGGGGCAAACGATTTCGGTGGGCGCCGCCACTGTGGGCACGCCGTCCCCCAGCAGGTTCAATAGTGCGTCGAAGCCCGGGTCTGGGGAGAGCTGCTGGTTCAAGTACGCCAGGATCGTCCTGAAGCAGTCTTGGCCTCCAGCTGTGCTGTCAGCATTAAGGATAGCGACACCATTT